>NZ_DEPK01000055.1:0-50051 GCF_002358725.1 Microbacterium sp. UBA3394 | reverse complement strand
GATGTGGGACCACTCCAGCATCCGCTCGCTCGCCGGAGCCCTCCGGGAGCTCGGCGCGGTCTGACCCGAGCGGCGTGATCCGAGCCGAGTGCGCGGTTCGCGCCGACCGCGCGCGCAACCTGTCTGGTGCGTCAGGCGGTAAGCGATGCGCTCTTGGGTTTGCTGAGCTTCCACGGTGCGCCGTCGAGAGCGCGCGCAACGTCGATGGTGAGCTTCACCGCCGGTATCGTGGCACGCTCAGGGGTCGTAACCACATGAATGGTGCGAAGCTCCTGTGGGTTGGTGGGCGTGATCACACAGCCGCGAGGAATGGCGGCGGTCGCGAGCGGGAGACGCGGCAGGATCGACACGCCGAAGCCCCGCGCGACGAGTCCCAGCACGGCGATGAAGTTGTTCGTCGTCATCGAGACATTCGGCGTGAAGCCCATCTTTCGGCAGACCTCCTCGACATGCCAACCATCGATCCACTCGTCGTCGGTCGAGGTCGAGGATCTCGACCGTCGCCTCGTCCGCCAGTGGATGGTCTCGGGGCAGGGTTGCGTGGGTACCTGGTTGCGCCGGATATCCGGGGCCGGTTCCCCGGATGTCAGCGACCCGCAAGAGATTGCGATTGGGATCATCGGGAAGACTGGGCGTTGGGCGGGAAGACCGACGTCGATAGTGTCGGGGCGTTCTGCAGAAGACACCACACGATGAAACAAGCTGCTGGGTGGACGGTCGTCCAAGGGTCTGGCGGGAGGCTACGGCTCAGGGGCCGACGCGTGACGCGGAACCGGCCGTCGGCGACGGTGACCGTGCGCCCGCTTCAGACGTCGGAGTGTAGTCAATCCTGATCGAAGGCCAGCCGGTGGTCTCGGACAATTATCCGCGCGTCCACTCGCGCTTGCGGCCACTTTGGATGGGTTGAACGGCAGACGGCCGAGGGCAACGATGCGCAGGTCTTCTTGTTGATCCAAGCAACGGATCGGGGGCGACATGGAGCAGCAAGCAGGAGGCGGATGCCTCCCGTACGCGCGAGCTCGTCGCCGAGGCGCGTCGGCTTCGTGAGGTGAGGACGGCGCGCTGCTCGGCACCGTGGTGGTCGTCTACGACGTCACCGAGCTCGCGCACGTGGTGGAGTTCCGCGAGCAGTTCCTGAAGACCGTCGCGCGCGACCTGATGAACCGCGTGCGCGAGATGCTCTCGGCGGCGCAGAGCGCTAGCCGCTGCGTGTCACGACGGTCGACATCATCCGCCTCATGACCGAGGCGATCGATGACGTGAGGGAGGAGATCGGCGACGCGCCCGACTGTTCGACCGGTTCTACCGCACCTCGTCAGCGATGGCGCGCGCCATCCAGGGGTTCGGTCTCG
Source organism: Microbacterium sp. UBA3394 (assembly GCF_002358725.1). Classification (NCBI taxonomy): domain Bacteria; kingdom Bacillati; phylum Actinomycetota; class Actinomycetes; order Micrococcales; family Microbacteriaceae; genus Microbacterium; species Microbacterium sp. UBA3394. The sequence continues at coordinate 48,699 of NZ_DEPK01000055.1, read as the reverse complement.
GGTGCACCGTCGTCGCCGACACGGTCGCCGCATACGGCGGAGAGGTGCGTGTCGACAGCGCCCAGGGGCAGACCACGTTCACGCTCGACGTTCCCGCCGGCCGCGGCCCGACGCCGAACCGGCCTGGGTGAAGACGCGCCGGCCCGGGTGCGCCGTGCGTTCCGTCTCGCGCCGCCCAACCACCCAGGCGGGCGGTAGGGGCATTCCCCAGCCCAATGCGGGGAACCCTCAATAGATCGGGCGACATCGCGGGGCTTGACTGGAAGGCACCACCACCAGGCTCGTCGGCGACGACGCAACGAGAAGAGGTAGTCCCATGTCCAGAAAGCTGCGACTCGCATTCGGATCCGACCCCAACGCGACAGACCTCAAGGATGCGCTCATCGCCGTCGCGCGAGAGCTCGGGCATGCCGTCGACGACCTCGGAGCCACTGATCCCGTGTACGCTCACGTCGCCACCGATGTCGCGGCGGCGGTCGCCTCTGGCGATTACGATCGGGGTGTCCTCCTCTGCGGCACGGGCATCGGTGTCTCCATCGCAGCGAACAAGGTCCCGGGAGCCTACTGTGCGCTCCTCAGCGACGCCTACTCGGCCGAACGCGCTCAACTGAGCAACAACGCCAACCTCATCTCGATGGGTGCGCAGACCATCGGAGTCGAAGTCGCCAAAGTGCTCCTTCGCCGCTACCTCGAGTGCGAGTTCGACCCGAACAGCCGGAGCGGTCCAAAGGTCGCGGCGATCACGGAATACGAAGAGCGTCAGGTTAAAGCATGACCGACGTCGAGGCAGTTGCGGTCGATACCGTTGCGCTCGAAATGCTTGCGACTCGTGCCAGGCGCAACGTACTGCGGATGCTGCGTGCAGGAGGCTCGGGGCACCTCGGTGGCGCCTTTTCCTGCCTCGACATCGTCACCACGCTCTACGCGCACGTGCTCACCCATGATCCCGAGCGTCCCGATGAACCCACCCGCGACAGATTCCTCCTCTCCGCAGGTCACAAGGCGCTCGCGCAATACGCCGTACTCGCGCTGTTCGGCTACTTCCCCGAAGATGTTCTCGACACCTACGGGTCCTTCGGCACGACCCTCCCGGGGCATCCCGACATGGCGAAGCTTCCCGGAATCGAAGCCAACACCGGGGCGCTGGGACACGGCACGGCCATCGCGGCCGGCATGGCCATGGCGGCCCGAACCCAGCATGAGAAGTGGCGGACCTATGTCCTCCTCGGTGATGGTGAGCTCGCGGAGGGATCGAACTGGGAGGCCTTCGCCCTCGCTGCTCATCACCGACTGGGCAACCTCGCCGCGATCATCGACGTGAACGGATTCCAGATCAGCGGCCCCGCTGAGGAGATCATGGGCATGGAACCGATCGCCGACAAGATGCGTGCTTTCGGATGGGCGGTGACCGAGATCGACGGCCATGACTACGCACAGATTCTCCGGGCGCTGGAGAGCGGTCGCGGTGACGAGAGCGTACCGACGGCCATCATCGCGCGTACGACGAAGGGTCAGGGCCTCGACGGGCTGGCGGGCACTCTCGGATCGCACTACTGGACTCCCAGCCGCGAAGAACTCGTCGATGCTTTCAACGAGCTCGACTCCCGGATAACGCGACTCAGCCGCGAGCGTGACGCGTGAGCGCCGCCGGCGGAGACCCCCGCAAGACGTTCGGTGCCGCGGTCTTCGACGCAGCGCTCACCAACCCCGACGTGGTCGCCATCTCGGTCGACTCCGGCCTCAGCTCTGGGCTGGGTCCGATGCGGGAGAAGTTCCCCGAACGCTACATCGAGATGGGGATCATGGAGCAAGCCGCCACAGGAGTCGCCGCAGGGCTCGCCGCGGCAGGGAAGATCCCGATCCTGTGCGCCATCGCCCCATTCGTCACTGCACGGAACTTCGAGATGTTCCGCAACGACGTGGGCTACATGCGACAAAACGTGAAGATCGTCGGCCGCAACTCCGGTCTCAGCTACTCGCCGCTGGGTCCAACGCACCATTCTCTCGAGGACTGTGCGCTCGCCCGCCTCATCCCTGGCGTCACCGTGCTCACCCCCGCCGATTGCGGCGAGATCGAAAGTGCGGTCGACGCGATGATCGCTCACGACGGTCCCGTCTACATGCGCATCGGCGCCGGCACGATCCCCGATCTGTTCCCGCGGGGAAGCTTCGCGTGGGGGCAGGGGCGGACCCTCACCGACGGCGATGACGTGACGGTCATCAGCGCAGGTCACATCACCGCCGAGGTGTCCGCGGCCGTCACTGAGCTGCGCGCGTGCGGTGCTTCCGTTGAGCACATCGCCCTATCGACAGTCAGTCCCCTCGACACGGAGCGGATCATCACCTCCGCGGCACGAACAGGCTGCGTGGTCACCGTCGAAGAGCACTACGTGCGCGGCGGCCTTGGTTCCGCCGTCGCCGAGCTGCTCGCAGCGCGATGCCCGGTGCCGCTCGAGATCGTCGGCGCTCCTCATCGCTTCATCTCGTCGGGGCCGTACGCCGACGTCATCCGCGGGTGCGAGCTCGATGCGGAATCGCTCGTGACGCGCATCCTGACATTCGTCGCCGCTCGATCGAAAATCACTCAAGCCGGATGACCGTCTTGCCGACGCCGTGACCACCCTCGATCGTGAGGAGAGCATCGCGGAGAGAGTCGACGGTCAGTTCCGGTACGACAGAGTGCACGGGGGAGCGCAGCTTCCCGTTCGCGGCCAGTTCCGCGACGCGCTCGAGGATCATCGCGTGCGGGGTGCCCGGGCCCGACCAGTCGGGAACCGCCTTGGTGAACATGTAGATCCAGTGCCACGTCGCGCTCAGGGGTTTCAGCGGGGTCACGTCGATCGGCCCGCGGTCGACGCCGACGACGTGCCCAAAGGGCGAAAGGACATCTGCGAACTCTTCGATGCGCCCGCCCGATGCGGTCGACACGATCTTCGTCACGCCGCCGGGGCTCAGAGCACGCACTTGCGGTGCGAGTGGCTCCGTGTGGTCGACGACGTGATGTGCGCCCTGCCGGCGAGCCCAGGCGGCCGAGTCTGAGCGTGACGCGGTGGCGATGATGTCGACGGCGGGCAGCAACGCCCGAGCGAGTTGGATGACCGCCGATCCGACGCCGCCCGCGCCCCCGACCACCAGGATCGTCTCCTCGTGCGACGGTGCGCAGTCGAGTTTGTCGATCAGCGCCTCCCATGCCGTGATCATCGTCAACGGGAGCGCCGCAGCATCGGTGTCCTCCCATCCGGTCGGCGCGCGGGCGCACAGGCGCTCATCGACGAGATGCGTATCCTGGGCGGCCCCATCGCGTTGCAACGTGCCGGCATAGAACACTCGATCGCCGACGTGATGGGCGCACGCGGCCGGGCCGGTGGCCACGACCTCGCCGACGGCGTCGAAACCGGGGATGATCCCGCGCTCAGAGGCGCGGACGCGCTTGACGTCGACAGGATTCACGCTGATCGCTCGCACCCTCACCAACAGGTCGTGCCCGGCCGGAGTCGGCACCGATCGATCCACTCGATCGACAGCCAAACCCCCGCCGGGCACGCAGCGCGCGGTCAGTGCCTGTGAGAGACCGGTCACGCATCACCTGCTGCAGCGGGGCGCTGCATCACTGCTTGGTTTCATCGACTTTCGCCGGGTGAAACAGCCGCGTGGTGCCGTTCGCCTTCGCCTCGTCGTCGACGGCGGTGCCGTTCGGCGCGGATACGACCTCAAGCTGCAGGCCCCACGGTGCGAGGAAGTAGCACCAGGTGAGACCCAGATTCGGGCCTTCGGTGTAGCTCGTCGGCTCGCCCAGCACTTCGACGCCCTGATCTCGCAGGTACGTGATCGCCGCGTCCATATCGTCGACGTAGAACGCCAGGTGGTGTCCTCCGATGTCGCTGTTCTTCGGCGGCTGGGGCGCCTGGTCAGGAGCCTCGTACTCGAAGATCTCCAGATTGCTGCCGTTGCCGAGGCGCAGGTAGCGGAACTCCTTGATGACCGAGCGCGGATGCACCCGAAGGTGCTCAGTCATCCAGTCCGAGTCGTCGTTGCGGAAGTTCGTCGCGGCGACGAACAACTCCTCCGCGCCGAGAACGTTGACGAAGAAGTCGCACGCTTCGTTGATGTCAGGCACGGTGAAGCCGATGTGCTCCATGCCGCGGATGCCGGGAATAGCCATGATTGTCTCCTTCCGAGCCGAGGCTCAGACGATTTCTTCGGTTCGCGCGGTCTGCACGGCGCCCGCCATCGTGCGCGCTGCCAGCGCGAACGACACCGCCCCCGGATCGGCGTGGCCGATCGAGCGTTCGGAGAGCACTCGGGCGCGTCCCAGCCGTGGCTTGAGATCGGCCGTCGCGGCCGCAGCAGCATCCGCCGCGTCGGCTGCCTTCTGCCATGCCACCGGAGTAGTCATCCCCTGCGACACCGCTTGGGCGAACGTTTCGGCGAAGGGCACCATCGCATCGAGCATGGTTTTGTCGCCGAGCTGTGCTCCGCCGAGCCGCTGAATCGCATCGACCAACGCGTTGACGGCGGCGGTCTGCAGGTCGCCGTCGACATAATCGGAGTTGCCGAGCGCGTTGCCGGCGGCAGTGAGTGCGGCACCCCACAGCGCGCCGGAGGCGCCACCGGCGTTCTCAGACCACCGGTCGCCGGCGCCCACCAACACGGTCTGGGCACCGGCGCCCTGCTCGAAAAGCTCACGCGCCGCGCGTGCGGCCGCAGCAGAGCCGCGCGTCATCCCGATGCCGTGATCTCCGTCGCCCGCAATCGCGTCGAGGTCGCCCAAAGCCGTGGCATTTGCTTCAATAGCCTCGCTGATACGGGCGAGTCCTTCGACGATGAGGCGCGCGGCCTGCCGAGAGTCCTCGGTGGCTGGCTCCGTCACCACGAGCTGCTCCGCCTCTGTGTTGAAGACGACATCGTCGGCGAGTGCGGGTGCCATCGGCGTGCGGCGCCTGTACGCGGGAGTGTCGCACTCGGCGAAGTAGTACGGTTCGATGACCTCGTTGAGCCAGATGAGTGTCAGCGATACGCCGCCCATGTCGAGCGAGGTCATGAATTCGCCCACCTCCCCGTCGACGATCTCGACGCCCGCGCGGCGCAGGCGCTCTGCGACGCTGGTGTAGGCCACGAACAGTTCCTCGTACTTTGCCGAGCCGAGTCCGTTCAGCATCGCCACAACGCGCGTCCCGTCCGCCGGACGCTCTTCGAGCAGGCGGTCGACGAGGAGGCCGGCGACATCGTCTGCCGTGCCGAGGTCGGTCTCGTAGATGCCGGCTTCACCGTGCACCCCCAATCCGACGCCGATCTGGCCCTTGGGTACCTCGAACAGGGGATGGTCGGCGCCGGGAAGTGTGCAGCCGGAGAATGCCACGCCAAAGGTCTGCACGCGGCTGTTCGCGTTGTGGAACACGTCGACGACCTCGTCGAGTGGCAAGCCCGCCTCGGCGGCGGCGCTGGTGATCTTCAGCACGGGCAGCCCGCCGGCGATGCCGCGGCGCATGTGCGGGGTCGTCGCGGGCGCTGATGCGACATCGTCGGTGACGACTGCCGTCGCGACCTCGATGTTCTCCGCCCGCAGCCGCTCGGCGGCCTGGCCGAAGTGCAGTACGTCCCCGGCGTAGTTGAGAAACGCGATGAGCACCCCGCCACCCTGGTCGGCGGCGCGAGCGACGCTGACCGCCTGCGAGGCGCTGGGGGACGAGAAGATGTTGCCGGTCACTGCCCCGTCGAGGAGGCCTTGTCCGACCCATCCGGTGAATGCGGGGTAGTGCCCGGTTCCGCCGCCCGAGATGACGGCGACCTTTCCCGGACGGCTCTGCGTCGCGCGCACCACGCCGCCGAACACAGCGCGTACGTATCCGGGGTTGGCCTCCACGAACCCTGCCGCGAGCTGGCGCGGGAAGTCCTTCGGGTCATTCAGCAGTGTCGTCATTATCTGTTCAACTCCTTCGTTGAAATGGGTCTGCGGTTCGCTCAGTGGGTTCTCGAGGCGGACCGGCTCACGGTGGGGAGGGGATGATCGAGCAGTCGGTTGAAGATCTCGAGATCGACACGGTCACCGACGGTCAGGCCGAACGGGTTATCGAGAACCCGTGCGGGTTCGGAATCGGACCCGAGGCAATCCACGACCAGCGATGCACCGCTGAAGTCGTCGTCGGCAGTGAAGCCACTCACAGTGACCACGGTGCGCAAGCCTGCTGCGACGGCCGCACGCACTCCGATTCCGCTGTCCTCGATCACGACGCACTCGCCCGGGGTGGCGCCGAGCTCGCGCACCGCGAGTTCATAGATATCCGGCGCGGGCTTCTTCCGTGCAACGATGTCGCCGGCGAAGAACCGGAACTGCGCTGAGAGCTCCTCGCCGACGGCGTGCCGCAGCACAGCCTCGACCGACGGCAGGGCGGAGGTCGATGCGACCGCCAGCTGCCAGCCCTGCGCTCGCGCTTCATCGGCGAGTCGGGCGATCCCGGGGCGGGCGGGGACGGTGCCGCTGTCGATCAGTCGGGTATACCGTGCCGTTTTCTCGCGGTGCCACTCGACGAGCATGGCGGTCTGGTCCTCGCCGCCGGTCGGAAGGCCGGCTTGGGAGACGAAATCGGGTGTGAGAAGTGAGCGCATGCGCTCCTTGCCGCCGCCGATCTTCACTTTCTCGGCGTATGTCGGCACATCCCATCGCACGGGAACGCCGAAGTGTTCAAACGTCGCGTTGAAAGCGGGGAGGTGTCCGTCGCGCTCGGTGTCGGCGAGGACACCGTCGCAGTCGAAGATGAGCGCCGGCATCTCACGCCGCCTTCCCGGCTGAGCCGAAGTCCTCAGCCAGTCCGGTGACGAGGTCGATGACGTGCTGCCGGGTGAAGGTGAACAGTGACGGGGGATCCCACTTGTTCCGCTCCCGGGCGTTCTCCAGGAACTCGAGCGTGGACTTCATGTACGTCTCCTTCAAAGCCGTCGAGATGTTCACCTTGGCGCAGCCCCGCTCGATGAGTACGTGAAACTGCTCGAGACTGAGTCCGCTCCCGCCGTGCAGCGCGACAGGGATGGACCGGGCAGCGACGATGTCCTCCACCCGCTGGTAGTCGAGCACGGGCGCGGTCTTGTAAGAGCCATGGGCGTTGCCGATGGAGGGTGCGAAGACGTCCACGCCCGACCTGTCGATGAAGTCCAGGCAGACGTCAAGACTCTGGCGTGCCGCCTCTTCGTCGGATCCATGGTCGTCTTCCACGCCGGTTATCGACTCGATCTCACCCTCGACATGCGCCCCGTAATCGCGCGCTTCCTTCACGACCTCGATGGTCTGCCGCAGGTTCTCCTCGACGGGAAGCTCCGAGGCGTCGAACAGCACGGAGTTCCATCCGTTCTGGAGACACTCGGTGACCACCGCGCGATCGGGGCAGTGGTCGAGGTGCAGACACACCGGAACGTCGATGCCCTCCGTCATGGTGCGCCACATGCCCGCCAGTACGGGCGCACCGATGCTGCGCACGGTTTTCACGGATGTCTGCACGATGACCGGTGATCGCGCCGCCACCGCTCCTTGGAGAACACCCTCCAGCGTCAGGTCGTTGAAGATGTTCACCGCCGGCACGCCGTAGCGCTGCGAGAACGCGGTCCCGAGGATGTTCTCGAGAGAAACTACGCCCATGTACTCACTCCCATCAGGTCTCTCTCACGCTATTGCGGGCGCGCAAGGGGTGACCATGAGGGGTGTCCCCCTTGAGGAGTAGGGGAATCACGTAGGGGTTAGAACGTAGGAGCGACCTCTCCCATACCCGCCAGCATCGTGCGGTTGTGCGCCCCGCACTTGCGCAGCAGCGAGCCGACATGCTTCTCGACGGTCTTCACCGAGATGCCGAGCGCTGTCGCGATCTGCTTGTCTGCCAGACCCTTCGCAACCAATCCGCGTACCTCGACCTCGCGCGCGGTGAGCCGTTCTCCGTGGGAGGCTGCGCCGCCAGAGTCGAGAAGGTGCTCATACAACCCGGCGTCGATCATGGCCAATCCCTGTCCGGCTGCCACAATGCTGCGCGCGATCGCATCGGCCGACGATCGCTTGGTGAGATAGCCCCGCACACCGACCTCTCGCGTGAGTCGGATCTGGTCCACGTTCGGCGACTCCATGTACGCCACGATCGACGCGCGGCTGTTCACAGCTTTGAGTCGCTCGGCAATCGCCTCGAGTGATCGTTCGTGGGCGTCGAGGTCGACCACGACGACATCGGGGGCGACCTGTTCGATCGTCGTCAGGAGAACGTCGGACTCCTGACCCTCGGTGGCGATCTGCATCGACGGCTCGTGCAGTTGGAGGAGTCGTACGAGCCCGGCTGTCACGAGCGGCTGGCTGCTCGAAATCAGCACCTTCCAAGGCTGGCCCGGCGTCGACTGGAGAGCGTCGATATCGGGAAGGACCACGCGGACCTTCGTGCCCCAGCCCTCGATGGATTCGATGTCGAACTCCCCGCCGAAGTGTGCGACGCGTGATGAGATGCCATGAAGCCCGAGACCGCCGAGAGGAGGCCGATGGCCGTTGTACCCGAGCGGCGAGGGAGTGAAACCGCGCCCGTCGTCTTCGACGAGGAGCGTGACGGAATGGGAGCTGTAGATCAGGCCGAGACGCACCTGGGCGGCGCGCGCGTGATTGGCCACGTTGGTCAGAGCCTCCTGCGTGATCCGCAGGAGTTGGTGAGACACCTCGGCCGACACTTCTCGTCGGGTTCCCGAGATCGACAGCGTCGTCTTCAGCGGTGCGACCGATGAGACCCAGTCGAGCTCGTCCGAGAGCGCCTGCTCGAGCGTGCTTCCCTCGAGCGCCGTCGGTCCGATTCCGGCTGCCGTGCGCCGCGCTTCGAGCAGCGCCTGTTCGGCACGGGCTCGAGCATCGTCGATATGCGCCCGTGCGGGACTGGAGGAGTCGACGAGGTCAGCTGCCTTATGCAACTCGAGCACCATCGCCCGCAGAGCGTGCCCCACGGTCGACTGCACATCTCGTACCACCTCTTCGCGCTCGTGGGCGACGGCGATTTCGCGATCCCGCTTCGACAGCCGCGAGTGCATCTCGGCGTTAGCGAGGGCGATCGCGGCATGACTGGCGAACAGCTCGCCCAGCTCCGCATCCGTCGTCGTGAAGAGTCGGTCCGGTCCGTCGCCGAAGATCACGCAGCTGCCGATGATGCGCTCGCCCCACCGGATCGGCACGCCCAGCACGGCGCTCTCCCACCGAGGATCATCGACGGCGATGTGGCCGGCGGTGATCGACGAGTACGAATGCAGAACGACGGTGCTCCGAGTGCGGACGATCTCGCCGGTGACGCCTTGGTCCAGGGAGAACGTCTGCCCCTCCAAGCACCCCACGCCCACATCGACACGCTTCGTGTAGGTGCCGGCTGCTTCGTCGACGAGGCTGATCGATCCCGACCGGCAACCGAGAAGGCGGGTTGCGCTGCGAAGAATGCGCTCCAGCAGCGGCTGCAACTCGAATTGTCCGGCCAGCTCGGCCGCGGACTCCGTGATGGCGCGCAGATGGCCGGAGGGGGTCAAGACCTCGGGGCTGGTCTTCACGGCCGGGAACTCAGATGTCATAGTCGGTCCTCCTCGACCGCCGTCGCATCCGACGACTGGTGTGGAGTGTACACGGGGCGGCGGTCGTCGCTCGCGCGCTGCCGACCACCTCAGTGGTGGAATCCCTATACCCGACCGGGGGAATTCCGGCATGGGAGGCGCTCGAGGCCAGAGCTAAGGTCGGGGCGTGGGCACCGCACTGCGCAGGTTCGGCGTACTCGCGGGAGGCGACGACTATCCCGGACTGAACGCCGTGATACGCGCCGCCGTGCTGCGAGGCGCGCAAGATCACGAAGCCGAGTTCGTCGGCTTCGTCGACGGCTGGCGAGGGGTACTCGACGCGCAGACGATCGAACTCGACTGGCGCGCAGTCCGTGGAATCGCAGGCGCAGCGGGCACAGTGCTCGGCGCCGCGCCCCGCTTCGAGGGCGCGGGGCCCGTCGATGTCGACGTCGTCGAGACTGGAGTCCGCGCCTCCAACCTGGACGGACTGCTCATGATCGGAGGTGCCGAGACGATCGGCATGGCTGATCGGCTTCGTGAGGACGGCATCCCGGTGGTGGTCGTGCCCGCGTCGGTGGAGAACTGCCTTCCGTGCGCCGAAAGCGCGCTGGGGTTCGACACCGTCGTCGGCATCGCCGTCGAGGCGATGGCTCGGCTGCGGGCCATCGGCGAAGCGCAGCAGCAGTGCACCATCGCCGAAGTGATCGGCAGGGACGCCGGCTGGATCGCGTTGCACGCTGGGCTCGCCGCCGGGGCGGATGTCGTGCTGGTGCCGGAGTGGCCGCAGACGAGTGAACAGATCCGGAAGCGCATGGTGCTGTCCGGCCGTCGGGGACATCTTCTCGTCGTCGCCGAGAGCTTCGGCCTGGCGGCGGAGGGGGGCGTCGAGCGCGGTGCCGGCCCTCGGCTGCGCCACATCATCGAATCGCACACGGGAGCCGAACCGCTTGTGAGCGGTCTCGCCGCTGTGCAGCGGGGAGCGTCCCCGAGCCCGGCGGACCGAGTTCTCGCCGCCAGACTCGGGTATGGCGCCGCCGACGCTCTCCTGGGGAATTGCCACGGAACCATGGTGACGATGTCCGCAGACGAGCTGCAGGTGATCCCGCTGTCGGAGCACCAGTCGAAGCGCACCGTCTCGCGCGATCACTACAGGCGCTTCGAGGCGCTGCTCGGATGACGAACACGCGGTGGGGTGATCCCCTACCGTGACGGCGGGAAAGCCCGCATACCGCCGAAGGCCGCCGTCTCCCTAGCATCGGGGACGAGGGCGTCATCGCCGCGGATGCCGCCTCAGAGATCGAGGATGACGTAGATGACGACGACGAAGAAGCTGACACCCGCTTCGCCATGGGTGGAGCTTCGCACCACCACCAAGGACTGGGACGCCGCCGATCCGGCGCTGTTGACGACGATGGCTGCGCAGCTGCATCTGATCCGCGCTTTCGAGGAAACCGTGCTGGATCTCGCAGGCCAGAAGCTGGTGAACGGCCCCGCGCACTCGAGCATCGGCCAGGAGGGCGGTGCGGTCGGTTCGATCCTGCCGCTGACTGTCGATGACCAGATCAACGGCTCCCACCGGGGTCATCACCAGTTCCTCGCGAAGGCGTTCACTGCCGTGCAGCCGGACGGCTTCGACGCCAAGAGCGATTTCAGTGAAGCCGTGCGGTCGGTGCTCTCCCGGAGTCTGTCGGAGATCTGCGGACTGAAGGACGGGTACTGCGGGGGACGAGGCGGGTCGATGCACCTGCAGTGGAAAGAGATCGGCGCGATGGGCACCAACGCGATCGTCGGCGGTGCCGTCCCGTTCGCCACCGGCTTCGCGTGGGCGGACACGCACGCGAAGACCGACGCGGTCTCGGTGACATACTTCGGCGACGGTGCCATGAACATCGGATCGGTGCTCGAAAGCCTCAATCTCGCCTCGGCGTGGTCGCTTCCAGTGTGCTTTTTCGTCGAGAACAACCAGTACGCCGTGTCGACCACGGTCGAGGAGGCGACAGGTGAACCGCGACTATCGGCGCGGGCGCTGGGCTTCAACATCCCGAGCTGGCGGGTCGACGGCATGGACCCGCTCGCGGTCCACATCGCGATGAACGAAGCGCTCGAGCACATGCGAGCCGGTAGGGGGCCGACCATGATCGAGGTCGACGTGTACCGGTACTTCCACCAGAACGGGCCGTTCCCTGGCAGCGCGTTCGGCTACCGCGACCGTGACGAGGAAGCCGATTGGCGCGGCCGCGACCCGCTCGAAGCGATCGGACGCCATCTGACACGGCGCGGCATCCTCACGGACGTCGAACTCGCCGATCTGCGCTCGCGCGCGAAGACGATCATGTCTTCGGTGTCTGACGAGATGCTGGAGCCGGATCCCGAGCGCAAGGGTCAGCAGCGTTTCAAGCTCGACCTGTGGCCGGATCCGAGTGCGATCGATCAGGGCATCCGAGGAGACCTCTCGGAGTTCGACGGGTCGCGCTACCTCGAAGCGCACGAGGTCACTGGGGCGAAGGCACAAGTGCGCTTCGTCGATGCCGTCGCGGAGGTGATGTCGCGCCGAATGAGCGAGGACGAGCGCATCGTGGTGCTCGGTGAGGACGTACACAAGCTCAACGGTGGGCCCCGGGGTGCGACGAAAGGCCTCAAAGACGCCTACCCCGACCGCGTGCTCGGCACGCCGATCAGTGAGGCTGCCTTCAGCGGGTTGGCCGGCGGTATGGCACTCGACGGACGTTACCGGCCGGTCATCGAACTCATGTACGCCGATTTCGTCTGGGTGGCGGCCGACCAACTCTTCAACCAGATCGGCAAAGCGCGTCACATGTTCGGCGGTCACCACAGCATGCCCCTGGTGATGAGGATCAAAGTCGGCACACGCACCGGATACGGGTCTCAGCACTCGATGGATCCGGCGGGGATCATGGCCTCGTCGGCCGGCTGGCGCATCGTCGCCCCTTCGACACCGCATGACTACATCGGAGCGATGAACGCCGCGCTGCTCTGCGAGGACCCGGTCGCCGTGCTCGAGCACGACGCGGACCTGTACCGCGCGGAAGGTGAGATCCCCGAAGGAGACATGGACTTCCTGCTGCCCGTCGGCAGCGCCGCGGTGCGACGCGCAGGCGAAGCCGTGACCGTGCTTACCTACCTCTCGATGGTCGCGCCCTGTCTGGAAGCGGCAGAGACGAGCGGTGTAGACGCCGAAGTGATCGATCTGCGCTGGCTCGACCTCGCCAGTATCGACTGGGCCACGATCGAGGAGAGCATCATCAAGACCAACCGGGTGCTGATCGTGGAGCAGGGGTCGCGACAGACGTCGTACGGGTCGCTCCTCGCCGACGAGATCCAACGCCGCTATTTCGATTGGCTTGACGCGCCGGTTGCCCGGATCTCGGGGAGCGAATCGTCACCGAGCATCAGCAAGGTGCTGGAGGAAGCAGCCCTGGCCGGCACCGCCGACGTGGTCGAGGGACTCAAACGCTTGGCATACGACGCGGAGGGGGCGGACTGATGGCCAGTGTGCTGCGTATGCCGGGGGTTTCGGCGGACTCCGAAGAGGCGGCTCTCGTCGAGTGGTCTGTTGGCATCGGAGCCACCCTCGGCGATGGCGACACGGTCGCGATCGTCGAGACCGAGAAGGCGAATGTCGACATCGTCTCGGATACCGCCGGTCACCTGTGGCGAACTTTGGCGGCGCCGGGCGACTCCGTGGTGGTCGGCAACCCGATCGCGGTGATCCTGGGTGACGGCGAGAGTGAGGACGCCGGCCTGGCGCTGCTGCGAAGCCTCGGCCTGGACGGCGAACCCGACAGCGGCGACGACAGTCCCCCCGAGGACGGCGAACAGACACGAACATCGGCTCCCGAGGTGGCCGAAGACCTCGCGCTGGCGGCTCCCCCTGAGACAGAGCCCGCGCAGGCGCGGGCTCCGGAACCGGGGGAGTCTGCCGCGGTCGTATCAGCGCCCAAGCCAGACCCGGATCGCGCCGAGCGAAGCGACCGCGTCTTCGCTTCTCCCCTCGTCAGGCGCCTCGCCGATGAAGCCGGCGTCCCACTCGACAGCATCCGGGGCAGCGGCCCGCATGGGCGGATCGTCAAGCGCGACCTCGAGAAGGTGCTCGCCGCGGCACCCGTCGCCGCCGAAGCCGCCCCGAAGCCGCCGGCGCCCTCATCACCGCCTGCCGACCTACCGGCGCCGCAGGCAGGAGACATCCCTCACACCCGAATGCGGCGTGCCATCGCCACCGCTCTCACGGGGAGTAAGCAGCAGTCGCCCCACTTCTACCTCTCGACGACCGTCCGCATGGACGAGGTGCTCGCGTTGCGTACCACCATCAATACGACATCGTCGACACGGGTCTCGGTCAACGACTTCGTCATCAAGGGCATCGCCGAAGCCTTCGTGGCTGTTCCTGAGGCGAATGTCATGTGGATGCCAGAGGCGGTGCGTCCGCTCCAGGCTGTCGATGTCTCGGTTGCCATCGGCAGCGCGAAGGGGCTCGTTACGCCGGTGATTCGCAATGCCGACCAACTGCGCATCACCGAGGTGTCCCGACGCGTGCGTGACTTCGTCGCGCGCGCCGATGAGGGACGGCTCAAACAGGAGGAGCTGCAGGGCGGCTCGTTCACGGTCTCGAACCTCGGGATGTACGGCGTCGAGGAGTTCTCGGCCATCATCAATCCGCCGCAGGTCGGGATCCTCGCCGTTGGAGCGGTTGTCGCCACGCCCGTCGTCGAGGGCGATCGGATCGTGCCGGCGAACGTCATGACGGTGACGGCGTCGTTCGACCACCGCCCAGTGGACGGCGTCCTCGGAGCGCAGTGGCTCGCCGCCTTCAAGAAGGCTATGGAGAACCCCCTGTCGCTCCTGGCCTGACAGTCCTCCTGGCGGGTGGGGGGTTCCCTACCCGCCAGGAGGGAAAGCCCCAATTTCCGGGCGATCGGCCCGGTGGCAACGTGGTGCAGGACAAGCGATGTCCTGTCGCAAGTTCAAAGGAGAACGCGCATGAAACTTACGCACACACGGCGCACAGCGGCCGCGGGCATCTTCGCCATCGTGGCGCTCGCGGCCAGCGGATGCACCACCGTCGGCTCTCCCGGGGCCGAAGGAGGCGGAGATGCCGGTGGTGATGACGGTAAGTACCGCATCGTCACGGTCTCGAAGGTCGAAGGTATCACCTGGTTCCAGCGCATGTCGGAAGGCGTTGACATGTTCAACGAGGAGCACTCGGACGAGGTGGAGGCCTATCAGACCGGCCCCGACGCCGGCGACCCGGCACAACAGGTCCAGATCGTCGAAGACCTCATCGCGCAGCAGGTCGACGCCATCATCGTCGTACCCAACGACGTGCTCGGCATCGCCCCCGTGCTCGAACGCGCCCGCGAAGCCGGCATCATCGTCGGCGTCACCGAAGCGACGCAGCTGGTGGGAACCGAGGCGATCGACTTCGATGTCGAGGCGTTCTACAACGCCGAGTTCGGAGAGGGCTTCGGCCAGCAGCTGACTGAGGCGATGGGCTGCGAAGGCGAGTACGCCACGAGCGTGGGCCTTCTCACCAGCGAGTCACACATGGAGTGGTTGGAGGCGGCGAACGCGTACATCGCGGAGAACTGTCCTGACATGGTCAATGTGTCGCCCACCCCCTACGAGAACGAGAACGACGACCAGGTGAGCCGGGACCTCGCCGAGGAGATCCTCAACGCCTACCCCGATCTCGGTGGCTATCTCGCCACGACCCCCTCGGGCGGATCAGGCATGGCCAGCGCGCTGCGTGACAAGGGGCGGCAGGATGTCGCGGTCGTGCCGCTCACGCTCCCCTCCGTCGCAGGGCCCGATCTCGAAGACGGCTACATGTTCGCCGGTCAGGGTTGGGATCCGGCCGGGTGGGGCTGGGCTCTCAACGATGTGGCGCTGAAGATGCTGAAAGGCGAGGAAGTCACGACCGGTTCCGACCTCGGGTGGCCCGGATACGAGTCGGTGACCGTCGACGGACAGCTCATCATCGGAAACGACATCCAGCAGTACTACCCCGGCGACTTCGCCGACGGTCAATACCCGTTCTGACGCCCTTGCGGGCGGCGCGCACGCCGCGCCGCCCGCTCGGATTCGCACGAAGGAGTCGCGTTGCCCGAAACGAATTCCGCCGCCTCGCCCCCGCTCTTGTCTGCCCGCGGCCTCGAGATCTCATTCGGCGGCATCCAAGCCCTGCGTGGTGTCGACATGGACATCGCACCCGGGGAGATTCACTGCTTGGCCGGCGAGAACGGCTCAGGAAAGTCCACCTTCACGAAGATCGTCGCGGGTGTGTACATCCCCGACGCCGGGGAAATCACCTTCGCGGGTGAGAAGGTGCAGTGGCATCATCCGAGCGACGCCGTTGCCGCCGGCATCCAGGTGATATACCAGGACCTGTCGCTGTTCCCGCATCTCTCGGTAGCCGAGAACATCGCGGTGAACCACATGATGCAGGACCGGTCGCCCTTCATCAGTCGTCGGCGCGTGCGCGCCATCGCACGCGAGCAACTCGAGCGGATCGGTCTCGACCTGCCGCTGGATGCACCCGTCGGGTCGTTGTCGATGGCCAATCGGCAGCTGGTGGCGATCTGCCGGGCGCTCAGCATGGATGCGCGCCTGCTTTTCATGGACGAACCGACCACGGCATTGACCAATCGAGAAGTCGCGCGCCTTCTCGACATCGTCGTCGAACTCAAGAACCGCGGGCTGTCGATCGTCTTCATCAGCCACAAACTTGACGAGGTCTTCTCGATCGCCGACAGTATCAGCGTTTTCCGCGACGGCCTGAAAGTCGGCGACTTCCGCGCGGCGGAGCTCGACGAGCTGTCGCTCAGTCGGCACATGACCGGGCGTGACGTCAGATACGAGCGCTACCACCGCACGCAGGACGACAACCGCCCCGTGGTCGAGGTGAGTGGTCTCGCGCGCACCGGTCATTACTCCGACGTGAGCTTCGACGTCAGACGCGGCGACATCCTCGGCGTGATCGGACTGCTGGGCTCCGGTCGCACGGAAATGGCCCTCTCGCTGTTCGGTCTCAACAAGCACACCGCGGGCACGATTGCGATCGACGGCCAGCCGGTGAGTATCAAGGCTCCGTGGGATGCGATGAAACACGGCGTCGCGCTCGTGCCTGAGGACCGTCACGAGCAAGGCCTCTTCGCGCGTCAAACCGTCGCGGCAAACGCGTCGGTCACGATGCTCGACCGCATCCTCTCACCGGTGAAGACAATCTCGACGGCGAAAGAGAGGGAACTGGCGCAGCGGATCGTGGACGAGATGAAGGTCAACAACCGTGACATCGGCACGCGGGTGTCGAACCTGTCTGGCGGCAACCAGCAGAAAGTCGTCATCGGCAAGTGGCTCTTCCGCGGGCCGAAGGTCTTCATCCTCGACAGTCCGACGGTGGGAATCGATATCGGGTCCAAATCGGAGATCTATGACCAGATCCATCGGCTGGCCCGGGAAGACATGGCCGTGATCATGATCTCGGACGAGGTCGAGGAGGTCGTCGCCAACTGCAATCGCGTTCTCGTCATGCACGACGGTCGAATTCTGCGGGCCTTCGAGGAGTCGGACGTCCGCGCTGACGGTTTCGCCGATCTCCTCGACGAGATCATCCGGAACCCCGAGGACCATGACCATGACCATGAGCAGGATGCAGAGCGCGAGGGGGTGCGGTGATGACGCGTTCGCCTTTCGCTGCCGTCTTCCACCGGAAGATGACGACGATGGAGAAGATGCTCTCCGTGATCATCGTGGGCTATCTGATCCTCGTCGCGACCCAGAGCGTCACCTTCTTCAGCATCTCCACGCTGTTCGACTTGATCCGCAGCGGTGCAGCCCTGACGATTTTCGCGTTCGGCGTGCTCATTGTCTTCATATCCGGCGGTATTGACGTCTCATTCGCCGCGATCGGCATCGTGTCGGGGTACACGGCCGTGCTCATCTCCAAGGCGTTCGCCATCGACAATCTGCTCTTCCTCATCGTCGTGGCCGTGGTGATCGGGTGCGGCCTCGGATCGATCAACGCGCTGCTGATACATCTGCACAATCTGCCGACGCTGATCGTCACCCTCGGCACCGCGAGCGTGTTCCACGGTGCCATGGCGCTGCTGCTGGGGATGGAGACTTTCACGCGCGCCGGGGTGCCGCAGGCGATCCTCGACTTCGGGGGGGCGCGACTCTTCACCGTCGAGGGCGGATCCGGGCAGGCCGGTCTGTCGGTCTTCCTTCCGCTGGTGATCGGCGTCGGAATCCTCACGTGGTTCCTGCTCTACCGCACTCGCATCGGACGCTCCGTTTACGCGCTCGGAAGCAATGCCGAGTCGGCCTCGCGAGTGGGCATCAGCATCCTGAAGACACAGCTCTTCATCTATATGTATGTCGGAGCGCTTTCTGGACTGGCTGGAATCGTCTACTTCAGCGGGCTCGCGTACATCAACCCCGCCGCCCTGATCGGTACAGAGCTGGCGGTTATCGCCGCCGTCGTGATTGGGGGAGCGAAGCTGACGGGCGGCGAGGGCACCATCCTCGGCACCATTCTCGGCGTGATCATCTGGCAGCTGCTGCAGAACACACTCATCCACCTCGGGCTCGACTCGTCGTTTCAGGATCTCTTCTTCGGCGCCGTGCTCGTGGTGATCCTCGGCTTCATCTATCTCCGCCAACGCCAAGCCAACCGGCGCGCCCTGGTCTTCTCGGCGAGCTGAAGGGACAGCCATGAACAAGTTCACCTCGTTCCTCGCACGCGACAAGGACTTCACGGTCCTCGCCATCACGACCATCGTGGTGACGTTCGTCCTCTACATGCTGCTCGGCCAGCGCGTCTTCTCGTTGGCCGGTGTGCAGTCGATGTCGATTCAGGTCAGCGAGTTCGGGTTGCTTGCCATCGCGATGGGACTTGCGATGCTCACGGGCGGCATCGACCTCTCCATCGTCGCGGCGGCAGGCCTGGCGGGAGTGATGGCCTCACTCGTGATGAGCGGCCAGATCATCCCGGTCACCGAGGCCAACGTCGGCATGCTTTTCGTGCTGGGAATCGTCGTCGCGCTGGTTACGGGCGTCCTGACCGGTCTGCTCAACGGGCTGATCATCGCCAAACTGTCGGTTCCGCCGATTCTGGCGACCCTCGGCACGATGATCCTCTTCACCGGTATCGGTATGGCCATCACGACCGGGAACAGCGTGGGGATCATCGTGCCGGCGTTCTCCAACATCGCCGCCGTCGCGATAGGGCCGGCGCCGTTGGTCTTCGTGGTGCTCGTCGTGATGTTGGTCGGGGTCGGATTGGCGCTCACCAAGACGAAGTTCGGGCGGCGTATCCATCTGTTCGGTGAGAACAATGTCGCCCTGCGGTTCGCCGGTGCACGTACGGAGAGGACCATCATCCTCACCTACATGCTGATCGGCTTCACTGTTGGCCTCGCGGCGATCGTGATCATCGCTCGCGCCAATTCGATGCGTGTCGGTTTCGGCGAGTCGTACTTGCTGCAGACGATCCTCGCCGTCGTGCTCGCCGGGTTCAACCCGCTCGGAGGGAAAGGGCGCATGGTGAGCCTGGCGTTCGCGCTCGTGCTGCTGCAGACGCTGTCGACATCGATGACCGCCTTCGGGTTCTCGCCGTATGCGAAGAACCTCGTCTGGGGCTTCATGCTCTTGGTGGTCATGGTGGTCACCTTCTATGTCAACCGGGGGCGGGTGAGGACTCGGCGGCCGAAGGACATGACGGGCGGAGTGATTCCGCCGACAGGAACAGTTCGAACGGTGCGGAGCAAGGTCGCTACCCGATGACTGCTTCCCTTTCGCGCCGCGTCATCGGCATCGGCTTGAAGATGTACCTCGATCACGCCCAAACCCATGACTGGCTACAGAGACTCACCGCGTCCGTTGCAGACCATCCCGCCTTGCGCGAGGGTGCGATAACGCTCTTCGTGCTCCCCACCTTCCCCTCGCTCATCACCGCACAGTCCGTCCTCGTCGGAACAGGCATTCAGTTCGGCGCACAGAATCTCGCGTGGGAAGACGCCGGGCCTTTCACCGGCGAGGTGAGCGGCGTGGAACTCGCCCAGATCGGATGCGGATTCGTCGAGATCGGCCACGCCGAGCGGCGCTCGATCTTCGGCGAGGACGACGCGATGCTGGCGAAGAAGTTCGAAGCGGCGGTACGCAGCGGACTGACCCCCGTCGTCTGCGTCGGCGAGAGCGCCCGCATGGATGCAGAACCGGCGGCTTCCGAGTGCACGCGTCAGCTTGACGCGATCGCCGGAGCCGCGGGTACAGATAGTTCCGTGATTGTTGCATACGAACCGGTGTGGGCCATCGGCGCCGCCGAACCCGCCTCGGCGGCGCATATCCGTTTTGTCGGCGAGCACCTCAGGCGGTATCTGCGCGAAGGGAGCCATGGCGCTCAGTTCCGTGTGCTGTACGGCGGAAGCGCACGGGCTGGCCTGATGCCCGACCTACGCGATGCCGTCGACGGTCTGTTCCTCGGCCGGGCAGCCCACGATGTCGACGTCGTGCGCCGCGTGCTCGACGAATGCGCCGCAATGTGAGGCACCTGCACAGACCCGAAGCGTGGGGCGCTTCGGACGCGTGCCCCTTGGATGGCGCAGACGCGCTCTTCGCCGACCTCGACGGTGTCGTGTATCGCGGATCCCGCTCGATACCGCACGCCGTGGAATCGCTCGCACGCGTGAGAGTACAGATGCCCATGGCATTCCTGACGAATAACGCGTCACGAACGCCGGCGGAGGTAGCTTCTCATCTTCGCAGGCTGGGCGTTCATGCCGGTGAAGCCGACATCATCAGCAGCCCTCAGGTCGTTGTCGAACTGCTGCGCACCCGAGTGCCGCCGGGAGCGCCCGTGCTCGTAGTCGGCGGGTTGGGTCTCGCCATGGCGGTGAGTGTTGCCGGATACAGCGTTGTGCGGACCGCAGCCGATTCGCCAGATGCGGTAGTGCAGGGCTTCGATCCGACGGTTTCTTGGCGAGATCTCGCCGAGGCGTGCTACGTGCTCGGAGCCGCCGATCACGGCCGCGTCCCGTGGATCGCCGCGAACTCCGATCTCGCGCTGCCGCTCGAGCAGGGAAAAGCGCCCGGCAACGGCGCATTGGTCCAGGCAGTGCAGGCCGCGGTCGGGGGTGAGCCAATATACGCGGGCAAACCGGGTCGAGCCATGTTCGACACAGCTCTCGCTCTGACTGGAGCCCGGTCGCCGCTGTTCGTCGGCGACCGGCTCGACACCGACATCGCGGGAGCCCGGGCAGTCGGCATCCGCACAGCGCTCGTGCTGACAGGCGTCACGACCGAGGACGACCTGCGCGGCGCGCCACCCCAGTGGCGACCCGACGTCGTGCTGCAGGACCTTCGCGGACTCTTCGAGCCATCTGTGCCGGCGTGATGGGCGATGTGTGCGCTCAGGGAAGGCGGATCGGTTGCGTGAGGCGTCGAAGCGGGTGCAGGAGATGCCGTTGCGGTCTATTGCGGCGGAAGAGTCCTCGAACACCTTTCCGCCCGCGGACATGACGTGGATGATTTCGAAACCTGGGACGAATCGTCCGTCGATTTACCCGACATCACCGCAGCGACGTGCGGACGCGTTGTCGACAGGGCCGCAGACCGCGCCATCCTCGTCTGCGGTACTGGCGCCGGAGCGACCATGGCAGCGCACCGCATCCCCGGGATCCGGTGCGCGCTCGCGAATGAGACGTACTCGGCTCGCCAGGCCGTCGAGCATGACGACGCGAACGCCATCGCCGTCGGTGCGTGGCTCGTCGGCAAGGCCTTCGTTCCGCTCATCACTGACGAGTTCCTCGCCGCGCAGTTCGACGACGATGACGCGACGCGTCGACGCGTCGAGAAGCTGGACGCGATGAATCCCCCGCGGGAGTAGCGGATCGGCGGCCGACCGACCGCGCGATCGAGCGGGTCTCTCAGCGATCCGCCGCGCGGCCCGCGGAAGCGACGGCTGCCACGACCGTCTCGATGGCAAGATCGAGACCCTTCTGTACCCGCGACGGGTCATCGCCGTGCGCGGCGACGCTCACGAGTTCAGTCAGGGGAGGTGCCGGGCGGGCACCGGTCGACTCGGGTACGGGAGTCGGTCGCCACAGCGGGGCCGGCGAGCCTGCGTCGATCGCGGAGCCGAGCACCACGGCGTCGATCATCGCGGCGAAGGCCACCCGGTCATCCGCCGGAACGCCGGCATCGCGGAGGATGACGAAGAGGGTTTCGTAGATCTCCAGAGTGCGCGAATCCTGCACCGGCGAGGCGACGAGGACCGTGACGACCGAGGGCGCATTCGCGAGCGCTGCGCGCACCTCACGCATCCAGGTTCGAAGGCGGTCAAGAGGAGAAACGCCCGCATCGACCAGGGGGGCGAGGTCGATGCGGGCGTAGAGCTCCTCGCGCATGCGATGCACGATCTCGGAGCGACCACCGGGAAGGTGGTGGTAAAGCGACGACGGGTTGACCTTGAGGGCAGCCGCGACGCCAGGGATGGTGAAGTCGCCCTTCGTCTCGACGAGCTTCAACGCCGCGCGGGCGATCGTGCTGGTCGAGAGGATGTTCTTCGAAGGGCGAGGCATCGATGGCTACATTACGAGGACACTGCGGCCCTTGGCTCCCGCGCGCATGAGGTCGAACGCCTCATTCACGTCATCGAGAGCGAAGCGGTTCGTGATGAGCTTGTCCACCGGCAGCCTGCCATCGAGGTAGAGCCGGGCGAGCATGGGGAAGTCACGCGCCGGCACGGTTCCGCCATAGTTCGACCCGAGCAGTGCCTTGCCCTCCTCCGCCAGCGCGAGTGCGTCGATCGGAGCCGGACGATCCTGCGGGGGAAGCCCGACGATCACCGCGGTGCCGCCGCGCTGCACCGTCGAGGGCATGAGAGCAATCGTCTCGGGCCGGCCGATCGCCTCGAACGCGAAGTCCGCACCATCGGGCACGATCTCGCGCACCCGGTCGGCGAGGTCCCCTCCGGAACGCACCGTGTGCGTCGCCCCGAACTGCTTCGCCAGATCGAGGGCCTCGTCGGTGACATCTGCGGCGATGATCGGACTCGCACCTGCCAGGGCCAGGCCCATGATGATGCTGAGCCCCACACCGCCCGCGCCGATCACCAGAGCCGAGCGCCCCGGCTGCACGCGGGCGTCGTTGACGACGGCGCCGACACCGGTCGCGATCGAGCAGCCGATGAGGGCCGCGACATCGAACGGCACCTCCTTCGGCACGCGCACCGCCGCCTGCTCGGCCACGATGACCCGTTCGCTCATCGACCCGACCGCGAGATACGGAAACACCGTGTCGTCATCGATCGAGGTGGGGGTGGAGCCATCCGGCAGCAGACACTCCTCCGAGCGCGAACCCGTGCACACCCACGTGCGCCCCTGCCGGCAGCTCGAGCACGTGCCGCACGGATAGAACCACGTCATGATCACGTGGTCGCCGACCTCGAGCGAGGTCACGCCGTCACCGACGGCCTCGACGACACCCGCTCCCTCGTGACCCATGATCGTGGGGGTCGGCATCTCCCAGTCGCCATCGAGCACGTGCCGATCGGATCCGCACACACCCGAGGCGCCGATCCGCACCCGCACTTCGCCGCGGCCGGGCTCGCGAAGCTCGACCTCGCGGATGTCGAGACGCTCGGAGCCGGAATACACCGCAGCCTTGACCGTCGTCATCTCAACGCACCTCCGTCGGACGCTTGCGGTTCAGCAGCGCCGAGAGCCCGAGGTAGATCACGGCGGAGACGACCGCGGCCGGCAGCGACGCGGTGATGATCAGGAAGAGCGGCTGCGTCTCGAGGGTGATCGGGTTGTAGAGCCAGAGGTAGAACGCCGCTCCCGCCAGAAGTGACACCAGTCCCGCCCAGTTGACGCCGCCCGGGTAGGCGTACAGCGTGCCATGCTGCCCGAGATGCAGTTGGCGCAGGTCGAACCGCTGCTTGCGGAGCACGAAGTAGTCCGCCAGGGCGATGCCGCACACCGATGCGAGGAAAGCGCCCGACAGGGCGACGAACACGATGAACTGCTCGTACATGAACTGCGGGAAGAAGGTCATGATCGCCGGCAGCACGAAGAAGGCCGCGGTCAGCAGCTTCCACGGCACCCGCGCCAGCAGGTTCCCCGATGACTGGCGAATGGCCAGGATCGTGGAGTACACGATGGATGACATCGACGTGATGTTCGCGAAAGCGATGAAGATCAGCACCGCCACGCCCAGCACCGCGCCGCCGAAGGGAACCATCCACACCGTCGGGTCGGAGTCGCCGAGGGTCAGCGCTGCCGCCATCCCCACGATCTGCGCGACGAGCGTCGCGATGAGGAGGCCACCGTAGGCCGGCCACACCGCGGCCTTGCGGGTGCGGGTCATCCGTGCCAGCGATCCCATCACCGGGTACCACGAAACACCCACGCCGACGTTGAACTCGACGGCGACCATGAAGTTGAGGGTCTCGTTCTCGAACGGGGCGATCGGCGAGGCGGTCATCATGTCGTCCCACGAGGTGTTGACGACTAGGAAGACCATCATGATGACGGTGATGACTGCCAGGCCCGGAGCGATCACCGAGTTGAAGCGACCGATCGTGACGGGGCCGCGAGACAGGATGAACCAGGCCAGCACGATCGCGACCAGACCGCCGACCGTCACCAGCGGACCGTACTGGTCGAACTCGGCGCCCGCGAATGTCGAGGCGACCTGACTGGTGGCGCGCCCGGCCATGATCGCCAGCAGCGACGACCACCCCATCTCGGTGACGAGGATCACCGTGAAGACGAGGATCCCCACGCCCACGACGCCGAAGGCCCCGCGCAGCAGCGTGTACTGCTCGGATCCCCAGCGCTGCGATGCGACGACCGAGGCGAGCACCATGACGCACAGGCCGATCGCGTTGCCGATGAGCATCGCCGCGATGCCGTCGGCGAAGCCGACGAGCAGGGCGGTCGAGCCGCCCACGAGAAAGGCCCACGTCGCGATCGCGAGCGCGGTGTTGACCCACGTGAAATCGAGCGCACTCCACGTGCGCTCGTTCTTCAGGAGTGGGAACGTTCCGAAGACGTGTTCGCTCTGCAGCATCGGATCGGCGAGGTTGGTGCCCCGCGCAGCCGCACGCGACGCCGTGCGGCGACCTTCGGTGCCGTGGTTCTGCGCGTTCACAGTGCCACCACCACCGCTCCGACGATGACCGCGAGCACGGTCACGCCGACGTAGGCGGCGATCTCGCGGCCCGACAGGGGGAGGCGGGACGGATCGTTCATCTCGTCGCGTTCGATGATCTCGATGCGGCGCTCGAGCTCGGACGCGACGATCGGGACGGTGCCGGTCTGAACCATCGAGTCTTCGAAGCGCGCGGCGACGGCGCCGGGATCGGCGCCGGGTCGTGAGGCGTGCATGGGGGCTCCTTCGAGGTGGGGGCGACGTCGCTGTCGCTCTAAACCAAAACTGTTTTGGTTTGTGACATCATGGTGGCCACACTTCGACCGTGTCAATGTCGACACGGAACATTCCTGCGGGAAAGGGACGATGCCGTGGCCGGGACGCCTGTGCACTCCATCGCGGTGGTCCAGGGGGCCGCCGTGATCGATGACGTGGATCAGAATCTGTCGACTCTCGCGACGCTCGTCGGCGAGGCCGCCGAGCGCGGCGCCGACGTCGTCGTCACCCCCGAGCTGTTCGCGACCGGCTATGCGGCCGAGCGGGCGTGGCGTCACGACGGCGCAGCCATCCGCGCCGCGCTGGCAGACATCGCCCGCAAGGCGGCGGTCTCCGTCGTCGCCTCGAGCGTCGATGCGGCACCGTCGGGGCCGGGGGAAGCGAGCGCCCACCGCATCGCGGCATCGGTCTTCTCCGCCACCGGCGCAGAGGCCCTCCGCATCCACAAACGCCACCTGTTCGGTGAGGTCGAGAAGGAATGGATGACGCCGGGCGACGCCTACGCGCAGCCCTTCGAGTGGCGGAACACGAAGTGGGGTGTCGGCGTGTGCTACGACGTCGAGTTCCCCGAGTTCGCCCGCGCGCAGGCGCTCGCCGGAGCCGACGTGCTGCTCGTTCCCACTGCGGTTCCCGTCGTCGAAGAAGGTGTCGACGGCCTCGGTGAGGCTTGGCACTATTCGTCGTCGCTGATCGCCCGCCTGCAGGTGCCGGCCCGGGCGCTCGAGAACGGGGTCGTCATCGCGTACGCCAACCACTGCGGACCCGGCTTCACCGGTGGCAGCTGCATCGCCACCCCCTTCGGTCGTCTGGCGGCACGGTTGGGCGCAGACCCGGGCGTCGCCGTCGTCGACGTGCCGGTCGCAGCCATCCGTGCCGCGCGGCGTGTGAACACCTACCTGCCCGACCTCTCCGTGGCCCTCGGCGACGAGCCGACCCCCGCGGGCTCATGAAGGAGAAGCCCTGATGACCGATCCCGTCGGCCCCCTGGACGCCAGTCGCATCCCCCGCTACGCCGGCATCGCGACGTTCGCTCGGCTGCCGCGCCGAGAAGACGTTGAGCGCGCCGATGTCGCCGTGGTCGGGATCCCGTTCGATTCCGGTGTCAGCTATCGTCCCGGCGCCCGGTTCGGGCCGAGTCATGTGCGCGAGATCTCGCGGCTGCTGCGCCCGTACAACCCCGCGCAAGACGTGCACCCCTTCGCCGCGCAGCAGGTGGTCGACGCGGGGGACATGGCGGTCAACCCGTTCTCGCTCGATGAGGCGGTCGCCGACATCGAACGACAGTCCGATGCGCTGAGGTCGGAGGGGACACGCCTGGTCGTGATCGGCGGTGACCACACCGTGGCGCTGCCGCTCTTGCGCAGCGTCGCCAAAGACCACGGCCCTGTCGCGGTGGTGCACTTCGATGCGCACCTGGACACGTGGGACACCTACTTCGGTGCGCCGGTCACGCACGGCACACCCTTCCGTCGTGCGAGCGAGGAGGGCCTGATCGATCTGACGGCCAGTTGCCACGTCGGCATCCGCGGCCCCCTCTACAGCGCGGAAGACCTTCGCGACGACGAGCGCCTCGGCTTCAGCGTGATCTCGGCGGTCGAGATCGAGGAGGAGGGCGTTGCCCGAGCGATCGAACGGCTGCTCGCGCGGGTCGGCGACCGACCCGTCTACGTTTCGATCGACATCGACGTGCTCGACCCCGCTCACGCCCCGGGCACCGGAACCCCCGAGGCGGGCGGCATGACCAGCCGCGAGCTGCTGCGGATGCTGCGAGCGATGGCGACGCTGAACCTCGTCGGCGCGGACGTCGTCGAGGTCGCGCCGGCGTACGACCATGCGCAGATCACCGGGGTGGCGGCGTCGCACTGCGCGTACGAACTGATCTCCGCCATGGCACCGCGTCGCTGACTCAGCTCATCGGGCCGTGGTACCCCAGTGCGGAGCCGAGTTGGCATGTGAGTGCGACGACGATGAAGAGGTTGTCTGTCGTGAGCCAGGAGGCGGCGACGGCCGAGCCGCGATGGAGGGAGCGGCGATCCTCAGTCGCGTCGGTACGTGGGGAGTAAGTGCGACCGCGGCGGAGGCCGCGAGAGTCGCGAGCCCGGCCAGGAGATGAACGCGAATGCCGGCGGGGGTCTTGACGTGTGGAGGGGGCGGTGTCATTCTGTAGACGGTTAACCGTCAGCGGATGACGGTCATCAGCACAGATGAAGGAGTCGATGTGGCTGATTTCGAAGCCCTTGCGGGAAGCGTGCTCGCA
The DNA here is from genome assembly GCF_002358725.1 of Microbacterium sp. UBA3394. Taxonomy (NCBI): domain Bacteria; kingdom Bacillati; phylum Actinomycetota; class Actinomycetes; order Micrococcales; family Microbacteriaceae; genus Microbacterium; species Microbacterium sp. UBA3394. Next base: position 21,449 of record NZ_DEPK01000055.1, on the reverse strand, counting down.
CCGCGGCAGCAGATCCTCGGGGCGCAGGTGCTCGATCAGCTGCGAACCCTCATCATCACGGGGAAGCTCCCGACGGAGACGCACCTGGTCGAGGCTCAGCTCTCGAACACGTTCGGCGTCAGCCGGGGTCCGATCCGCGACGCGCTCACACAGCTCGAGGCAGAGGGTCTCGTCGAGAGCCGCAAGCGCGGCGTGTTCGTTCGCGGCCTCACCACCAAGGACATCGACGAGCTCTACTCCGTTCGTGAGGCGATCGAGGTGATGGCGCTCAGGATCGCGTCGACCGCGGCGCCGGAAGCGTGGGAGCGCGCGCTCACCCCGCTCGCCGACATGGAGCGCGCCGCACATGCGGGGGACCACCTTGCTTTCGCCCACGCCGACATGGCCTTCCACGCCAGCTTCTACGCGATCGCCGACCACCGCCGGCTCCAGAAGATCTGGGCGCAGTACGAACCCACCTTCGCCGTGCTCCTCGAACTGACGACAGCAGAAGACGTCGACCTGGGGCCGTCGTATGAGTCGCACGTGGAGATCTATCAGCAGATGATCTCGGGCGAGATCGAGACCGCGGCGACCAGCCTTCAGGAGCATCTCCTGGGGTCGCGATCGCGATTGGTCAGCGCCTACGCCCGGATGACCTTGGGCGACGACATCGAAGGAGCACAGAAATGACCCGCCCCGCAGTGCTGAGCGCCGTGTCGACGGCATTCACGGAAACCGGCGAGCTCGACCTGACGTCGACGACGCGGCTCTTCGAGCACGCCCTCGAGGGTGGTGTCGACGCGCTCTTCGTCAATGGGACGACCGGCGAGTTCCCCTCTCTCACGGCTTCGGAGCGGCAGTCGACGTTGCGCGCGGCCGTCGATGTGGCCGGCGCGGATCGCGTCGTCGCCCATGTGGGGACGGCATCGCCCTATCGAGCGCAGTCGCTCGCTCGCAACGCCTTCGATCTCGGCATCACGACGCTGTCGATTCTCACGCCGTACTACATGCCGAGCACCCTCGACGGTGTGCGGGAGCAGGTGGCCTCCGTGCTCCGCGTGGCGCCGGGGGCGCGCGTCTACCTCTACCTCTTCCCCGACCGCACCGGGGTGCGGATCTCTCCCGAAGAGGCCGCGACGGTCATCGAGGAGTTCGACCTGTACGGCGCAAAGGTCTCGATCGGCGGAACGGACTATGTCCGCGACCTGGTGTCGTCACTGACCGGCGACCGTGCCGTGCTGTCGGGCAACGACGGACTGCTGCGGGAGGTGCTCGAAGCCGGAGGCCGAGGGATCGTCTCCGGCGTCTCGTCGGCGGTTCCGGAGCCCTTCGTCTCGCTCGCGACCGCGATCGAGCGAAACGATCCCGACGCTCAGACGCGCGCCGCCGAAGACGTCGCGGCCGTGGTGCCGGTGCTCGGGCCGAGCATCGCCATGCTCAAGCACGCGCAGGCGATGCTCGGTCTGATCAAGAGCCCGTACTGCCGGATGGCGATCGACGCCCCCACCCGTGAGCAGCTCGCTCACCTCGAACACGTCATGCAACGTCGGCGCACGGGCGTGAGCACCGTCGCCTGAGACCACCAAGGAGAAAAGATGGCCATCGCAGTCCATCCCGGCACCGAGGAGCAAGGCGCTCCGCCCGCCGGCCCGCCCACACCACCGCCGCCCCCTCGTGGGAAGGGTCGAGGTGTCGGTGACAAGTCGCCGCTCGGCCTCTCGTGGGGCCTCGTGCTGCCCTCGATCATCGTCGTCGCGGTCGTGTCGATCTTCCCGATCGTCTACGCGGTCAATCTCAGCCTGCATGAGACCAGCTACATGCAGATCGGCGAGTTCATCGGCCTGCAGCACTTCATCTGGATCTTCACCAGCGCCGAAGGGCAGGCGCAGATCGCCCGCTCGCTCATCTACGTCGTCGGGTCCCTCGTCATCGCCGTTCCGCTGAGCCTCGCCCTGGCGAACCTGCTCAACCAGAACGTGCGATTCCGGAGGGTGTTCCGGGTGCTGATCCTCATGCCGTGGGTCATCTCGCAGACCGTCGCGGCGCTGCTGTGGAAGTGGCTCGTCAACCCCGACTACGGACCGCTCGGGCTCGGAGAGACGCCGTTCGGCAGGATCGACTTCCTCGCCGACCCGGTTCTCGCGATGACGCTGCTCATCGTGGTGAACGTCTGGATCAGCTATCCGCTGGCGACCATCCTGTGCCTCGCGTCGCTCCAGACGATCCCCGAGGAACTGCGAGAAGCGGCGGAGGTCGACGGCGCCGGGCCGTTCCGACGGTTCATGCAGGTCACCCTTCCGCTCATGAAGCCGACGCTGTTCGTCGTGGCCATTCAGCTCACGCTCCTGTACTTCAACATGGTCACCCTCGTGTACACGCTGACCGGCGGCGGGCCGCTCGACGGCACGAACCTGCTGTCTCTCGCCGCGTTCAAGCAGAGCTTCGAGTTCTTCAACCTGGGTCTCGGTGCCGCATACAGCGTGGTGCTGTTCGCCTTCAACGTGCTGTTCGGAGCCGCCTACATCCGTCTGCTGAGGAGTGAGCGAAATGGCTGACGTTCGAACCGCCCCCGTCGACACCATCTCGATCGTCGTGCCCAAGGGGCGCCGGCGGCGTCGCGGACGGCGCACCAACCCGCTGATCTACGTGGCGCTCGTCGCGGCATCCGTCTTCGCCATCCTGCCGATCCTCTGGGGGCTGAGCACGTCGTTCAAGTCCGAGAGTGCGACGCTGAGCGACTCCGGATGGATCCCCGCGCAGTTCACGCTGGAGAACTACCGGTTGGTGCTCTTCGAATCGAAGATCCCGCTGTATCTCGGAAACACCCTGATGGTCGCCGGTCTCACCGTCGTCACGACGATCCTGATCGGCATCTTCGGGGCCTATGCGGCGGCGCGCTTCCGCTTCAAGGGGAAGACCACGAGCCTTCTACTCATCCTGATGACGAGCATGATCCCGGGCATCGCGATCCTCGTTCCGCTGTATTTCCTCGCCGTGCAGCTCGGGCTCTACGACACCTACGCGGTGATGATCATCATCTACACGGCGTGGCAGATCCCCACGGTCGTGTGGATGCTGAAGGGCTTCTTCGAGTCGATCCCCGACTCCATCGAAGAAGCCGGACGGGTCGATGGCGCGTCGCACTTCCGCGTCATGGTCCAGCTGATCTTCCCGCTGGCGATCCCGGGGATCGCGGCGTCGGCGGTGATCTCGTTCGTCTACGTCTGGAACGACTTCCTGATCGCCGCGACGATGATCTCCACCGACGACAAGCGGCTCGTCGCGGTCGGCCTGTACAACTACCTCTCCCAGTACGGGATCGTGTGGGGCCAGCTCACGGCAGCCGTCGTGATCTCGATCATCCCCATCGTCATCGTCTTCGTGCTCATGGAGCGTCGAATCGTCGCCGGTCTGTCCGCCGGCGCGACCAAGGGCTGACACCCGTGCGGCCCATCATCAATCACCCAGAAAGGTCCACCATGAGAAGTGGCAAGATTCGCAACGCCGCGGCTGCCGTCCTCGCGACAACTCTCGCTGTGAGCGTCGTCGGCTGCGCCTCCGGATCGGGAGAGTCGTCCGCCTCCGGCGAAGAGCTGGAGATGTGGACGTTCCTCGACCCCAACAGCCCCGACGATCCGCGCGGCGCCGCGCTGAACTCCATCGTCGAGTCCTACAACGAGCAGACCGACGGGCCCACCGTCACCGTGCGATCCATCAACTACGCCAAGCTCGACGCCGAAGTCATCAAGGCGACGGCGAGCGGTCAGGGCCCCGACATCCTCAACGTCTACTCCAACCAGCTGCCGATGCATGTCGCGGCCCAGACGGTGCAGCCGATGACGGAGTATGCCGAGCCCGTCCTGAGCGAGATGGGCGACGACTTCCTGTTCCCCGTCGACGGGGTCACCTTCGACGGTGAGATCATGGCGATGCCGTGGGAGATCCGCGCCTGGCTGCTCTGGTACCGCGAAGACATGCTGGAGGAAGCGGGCGTGGAGGTCCCCCAGACCCTCGATGAGCTCGGCGATGCGGCCGCAGCGCTGTCGGAGACCGGGGTCACCGGGCTCGGGGTCGGGTTCTCCAACGCCGGGCTCGGCGCCGACTTCATGGAGAAGTTCATCCCCTTCACGTGGGGCAACGGCGGAGACATCCTGGTCGATGGCGAAGCCGTGTTCGACGACGAGGCGGGTGTCGAGACGATGAACACGTTCATCGAATGGCACGATCAGGGCGCGTTCGGCGACGAAGTGCTGAGCATGGGTGCCGATGAGGTCATCAACGGCGTCAAGGCCGGCACGATCGCGATGGCGATCGAAGGATCCTTCCGCGTCGCGGCGGCACGAGCCGGCGACGGCGTGGGCGACAACCTGCAGACGGCCCCGATGCCCTCGAGCGATGCCGCTCAGCCGCTGCAGACGCCGATCGCCGGGCAGACGCTCACCATCGGCGCGAACGCGACCGACACCGACGCCGCCTGGGACTTCATCGAGTACTACACCTCCGCGCAGTCGCAGGAGGAGTTCGCCGCGGCCGGTGTGCTGCCGGTGCTGTCGACCGTGTACGAGTCCGAGGCGGTCACGTCGCTGCCCAACGCCGACGAGCTGAACTCGTGGCTGGACTACATCCGCGACTACGGCCGGCCGAACCCCGTCTCCGAGAACTTCTCGGAGCTGTCCGACAGCCTCGTCACCGGCGCCCAGCAGGTCGTCTTCCAGGGGCAGGACCCGGCCGCGACGCTCGAACGCGTCGCCGAGGAGTACAACGCGCAGTAGGCGCCATCCCTCCCGCCCGGGGCGGCGCGACTGCCGCCCCGGGCACATCCGAAGCACAATGCGAAACAAGGAGATGCAGTGAGCAACAACACCACCGACTACGACGTCATCGTCTGCGGCGGCGGGCCGTCGGGCAACATGGCCGCGATTTCAGCCGGCCGCGCGGGCGCCAAGACGCTGGTGATCGAGAAGTACGGGTTCATCGGGGGCATGGCGACCTCGGGGTGGCTCGGCCCCATCTCCCCGATGCACTTCGGTGATGAGCGTGTCATCGACGGTATCCCTGCCGAGTTCGTCGACCGCATGCGTCTCGCGGGCGGATCGACCGGCCATCTCCGGTGCACGAACCCGCACGGCAGTGGGGCATACCTCGGGTTCTACGACCGGGAGCACTACAAGTGGACGGCGATCCAGATGCTGCAGGAAGCCGGCGTCGACATCCTCTTCCACTCGTTCGTCTCCGACGTGCAGCTCGAGGGTGACACCATCACCGGCGTCGAGGTCACCAACAAGTCCGGCAAGCGCGTCTACACCAGCAAGGTGGTGGTGGATGCGACCGGCGACGGCGATGTGGCCGCGCTCGCCGGTGCCGAGCACACCGTCGGCAACGACGAGGGTGTCTCGCAGCCGGGAACGCTCATGTTCGACATGGCCAACGTCGACACCGAGAAGCTCAAGGCCTACATGGACTCCCACCTCGACAACTTCGAGTGGGCATCCGAGATGGTCGCCGTGCAGCCGTTCTCCGACCGGCTGCAGCAGAAGCACTTCGTCGGCCAGGGCTTCCTCGACGTCGTCGGAGACGCGCTGCGCACCGGCGACCTCTACCTCGGGCGTGACTCCATCCTCTTCCTCACGACCACCCACCCGGGTCTCGTGCACTTCAACTCGACCCGCGTCGCCGGCGTCGACGGACGCAGCGCCGAGTCGCTGACGGCCGGCGAGATCGACGCCCGCAAGCAGGTGATGAGCGTGTCGGAGTTCATCATCAAGAACATCCCCGGCTTCGAAGACGCGTACCTCGCCGGCACCGGAACGCAGATCGGCATCCGCGAGTCGCGCCACATCCTCGGCGAGTACGTCATCACCGGCGAGGATGTGCTGTACGGCCGCAAGTTCGACGATGTCATCGCGCGCGGCTACTTTCCGATCGACATCCACAACCTCAAGGGCAAGGAAGGGTACGCCGGGGGCGGGGTGTGGACAGACCCGGAGGACTCGTACGACATCCCGATGCGCACCCTCATTCCGCGCCGCATCAACGGTCTGGTGATGGCCGGTCGCGCGATCTCCGCCACCCACGAGGCGCACGGATCGCTGCGCACCCAGGGTGGTGCCATGGGCATCGGCCACGCCGCCGGTGCGCTGGCGAGCCAGTCCGCGCTGCGCGGCGAGCAGCCTCGCGAGGTGCCGTACGCCGCCGTCGAGAAGGTGCTGCTGGGCCAGAACGCGTCGCTGCGCCGCGACCCGGAGAAGGTCGAGCGCGAGAAGGAAGCCGCCGCGGCGGCCAACGAAGCCGCGCTCGCGGATGGCCTGATCACCGGGCTCTACTTCCCGGGTGCCCTGGCCGGAACCGCACCCCGCCTGTGAGCGACACGGGATCATCCGTCGCCGAGCCAATCGCCGACACGTGACGGATGATCCCGGCGCGCACACGTGCACTTACACCCTGTCCGGTGTCAGGACCGATGGTAGCCCCGCCGGGCGGCGGGCGTTTCGTCGCGCTGTCGCTCGCTCGACGACCGGGCGGGGAGCGGTCGGCTCAGGTCGTTGAGCGAGGAGCGAAGTGACGAGACGAAACGTGGACGGCCCCCTCTGGTCGTTGAGCGAGGAGCGAAGCCCCCGGGTGGGGCGCAGCCCCTCGGGTCGTTGAGCGAGGAGCGAAGCGACGAGACGAAACGTGGGCGGATCGCTTCAGTGGCGCCTCGTCGCACCTTCGTTTCGCTCAACGACAGGCGGGCGGCGGGGTCCATCGTCCACCGCGGTGCGGATCGCGAGCGCTGCGCCACGAGCCCACTCGCCGTCATCGAACGGCTGCACGTCAAGGTCGCCCCGAGGCCGGTTCTCTTGTCCACAGATTGAGAGCATGTCCCACTAACTGTCGTATGTATGTTCTAACCTCGAAGTAGTCAGAAATCGACGCGGGGGCTGCGATGACGAACGAGGATCGGCGGGAGACGGACGCCGCTCGTACGCGTGAACTCGTCGCTGAAGCACGTCGGCTCCGTGGGGTGATCGCGGCCGCGGAGGCGGAGTTGGCGCGGACCCATGCGGATGCGTTCGCGTTGGCGCAGGAGCAGACGTCGCGGTTGCGTGATGCGTCGACGCGGGAGCGGGAGATGCCGCTACGGTCGATGGCCGCGGAGTTGGCCGTGGATGCGCGGGTGAGTGACCGGACGTTGCAGACGCAGTTGTTCGAGGCGCATCGCACGGTGACGCAGTTCGGGGCGTCGTGGGAGGCGTGGCGTGAGGGTCGGGTTTCTCGTGCGCATGTGCGGGTGATCGTCGACGCCGGCGCCGACCTTTCCGACGATGAAGTGCGTGGGGCGTATGAGGCCGAGGTGCTCGCCTACGCGGAGAAGACCTCTGCTGGACGGGTCCGGGCGTTCGCGGAGCAGGTGGTGGAGAAACACAACCCGAAGACCATGCAGGAGCGCCACGATGAGGCGGTGCTGGACCGGCTGGTGTGGGTCGAGGATCTCCGCGACGGGATGTCGATGCTCGGGGTGATCGGACCGTCAGTCGAAGTGCACGGAGTGCATGACAGGTTGACGCGGCAGGGGAAGGCTATCAAAACCGTTGACCGTGCCGCCCGCCGGGAAGCGGCGGAGCGAGACGCTGCCGAACGCGATGCCGGGGAGCCGACTGCGGCCGACGATGGCGACGCGGCCGAGTCCTCTGTCTGGTTTGACGAGCGGACGTTGGATCAGATCCGCACCGACCTGCTCCTGGACATGATGCTCACCTCCTCACCCTCGGTCGACCCGACCAGCGGTGCCGTGGAGGGCGGGCTCGGGGCGATCCGCGCTCACGTCCAGGTGACGGTGCCGGCGACGACGCTCGCGGGGACCACGACCGGTGGTGCTGAGCTGGATGGGAAGTGCGCGGTGGATCCGGAGACGGCGAAGATCCTCGCCGGGAATGTTCCGAGTTTCGATCGGGTGTTCCTCGATCCGATTACTGGCGCGGTGCTCGCCGTTGACCGGCGGTTCGTGACGGCGGAGCAGAAGCGCTACCTGGTCGCCAGGGATATCCGCTGCCGGTTCCCCGGATGCCGACGCCCCGCGCGGGATTGCGACTGGGATCACCGGGAGGACTGGGCGCTCGGGGGCAAGACGGATGTCGACAATGTCGGGGCGTTCTGCAGACGGCACCACGCGATGAAACAAGCCGCTGGGTGGACGGTCGTGCAGGAACCGGGTGGGAGGTTGCGGTTCACCGCGCCGTCGGGGTTGGAATACACCGACGATCCACCACCGCGAGTGGTGTTCATGCCTGACCCACCACCAGAACGGGGCACCGAGCCGACCGATCAGGTCAGCGCACCGTTCTGAATCGGGACGTTTCGTCTCGCTCCTCTCGCTCAAGGATCGGGGGAGGCGCTCCAGTGGGACGTCCCACAGCATCGCTGCTTCACGACGCCGGTCAGGCTGAGGACGGCGCCGGTGACCCGGGCGGTGAGAGGCGTGAGCGTCCACGCCCCGTGAGCCACGCCGAGGGTGGGCCCACGGGCCCGACATCCACTGACGGTTGCCATCGTCCGTCGGTCGAGGGCGCGATACCGTCGATGCGTGAGTAGCCGTCGACCGAAGAACCGTCGTCCGCAGAAGCCGCGCAGCCCGCGCCCCCCAGCGGCCGCGGGGGCATCGTTCGGGTTGGGTCGCCCTCCGGAGCCGCCCGAGCCTGAGGTCGACGGTGAGCTGCTCACGCTCGAGACCGAGATCGCCGAAGCGTTGGCCTCGCCGGATCCTATCGACCTGATCACCTACGCGAGCACGCTGCTCGCGGGCATCCAGTCCGCAGCCGAGCCTGCGATGCTCGGAGACCGCGACGACGACGTCGACCTGCCGAGCGTGGACGAGCTGATCGCGATGTTCCGAGAAGCTGCGCGCATGCCGACCGACGCGCTCCTGCTCGTGCTCACGCGACTCTCCGGCGACGAGATGAGGCAGCGCCGCATCGCGCGCGAGGTCGCCGGGCGCCGGCATCCGTTCCCCGCCTGGCTGGCGCGATTGGACGAGATCCGTCCGGTTCGCGCCGTGCAGATGGGACACCTGCTGGGTGACGGCGAGAACATCGCACTCGGTGTGGATCTGCCGGCGGGGGAGATGACCGTGCTCGTCTACGTCGACCACAACATGGGCACGGTGGTCAAAGACGCGTTCGTCATCGACCGGCCGATCGCCGAGGTCGTGGGCCAGCTCGACAGCCTGAGCGCGGAGTCCGCGGGCGAGACCTTCACGCGCGAGCTGACGCTCGCCGACGCGCGGGCGAAGATCGACGAGGCGGTGCAGTTCGGGCGCATCACGTACCCGCCCTTCGAAACCGAGACGTGGCCAGCGGTGCGTCCTCTCGTCGAATGGCTGCTCAGTCTCATGCCCGCCGGCGGCGAGGGATACGAGGCCGATGAGGTCGACAGCGACCAGATCGAGGCGCTCACCGGTCGAGTCATGGCGTCCCCGCACGCGCGTGGTCTGCGCCGAGGAAGAGACTCCGACGATGCCGACATCGTCGAGACGCTGCTGTGGCTGGCGGCTCAGCAGCTGGGCGGTGACCCGCTGCGATGGTCGCCCGTGACGGTCGAGATCGTCCTCCTCGACCTGATACCGCGCAAGATCGTCGCCGATGCTGCCTACCTGCGGCGGGTACCGGCCGTGATGCGGCACGTCGTCGCGTTCGCGCACGCCGAGCGCGGCATCCCGAAGCACCTGACCGCAGACACGATGGCGGCCGTCGAGGAGTTCGAGTCGCAGTACCTCGAGGAGATCTCCACGCCGCGCCGGCAGGGGCCCGAGGCGCTCCTGGAGCGGATGGGGGTGCTGCCGCCTCTCGACGGCGACACGGCGGGCGATGAGGAGTCGCCGTCGCTCGCCGACGCGGACTACTCGTTCTTCCTCGAACTCATGGAGAACGTCGTCGGGGGGCGCGCAGCCATGACCTCGCTGGACGACACACCGCTGCCCGATGAGCCGCTCGATCTCTCCGACGTTCCCGGTGACGTGCACGACCGAGTGCGCGGCGTGGGCGCACGTGTGGACGAGGCTGTGGCGGCCCTCTTCTCGGAGCACGCGGTCTCTCCCGAGTTGCGCACGGCCGCGCGCCGGATCCTCGCGCGGATCGCGGCGGCCGATTCGGCGATCTTCCGCCGCAAGGCCAGCGACACGGGCGCGGCAGCAGCGGTGCTGTGGATCGCGGGATCGGTGAACGACGTCTTCAGTGCCTCCCGAAGCGGGGTGACCGTGGGAGCGATGATGGCCGCGTTCGGCCTGAAGGGGTCACCGTCGCAGCGGGCACAGCCGATGCTCCGCGCCCTCGGCGTACCGGTGCCGCAGGAATGGGACCGGACGCTCGGCGACCGGGGGCTGCTCGTCTCGGCGGAGCGTCGCGAGCTGCGCGAGCGATGGGAGTCACTGCGAGAGATGGGCTGACGACGCGACACACCACCTCGTGGTGGGCGCGGGACGAACCGGCGCGGGTGTCGGGTCACGGCGGTTCACTTGCTCATGCTTGTCGATACTATCGTTGGGCGTTAGTATAGCGTGGTGATCCAGTCTTTCGCGGATGAGTCGACGCGCAAGATCTGGGCGCGCGAGCATGTCCGGAAAATCGGGCCCGAAATCCAGCGCGCTGCGCAGAAGAAGCTTCGCCTGCTCAACGCGGCCGAGACGATCAACGACCTGCGAATCCCGCCGGGCAACCGGCTCGAGAAGCTGGCCGGCGACCGCGATGGACAGCACTCGATCCGGATCAACGACCAGTACCGAATCTGTTTCGTCTGGACACCCGCCGGCCCGACCGACGTCCAGATCGTCGACTACCACTGAGGGGGAACGACCAATGAAGAAAGAACACGGCCCGATCACCCCGGGCGAGATTCTCCAGACCGAGTTCCTGGAGCCGCTGGAGATCACCGCATACCGCCTCGCTCAGGCGACCGGCCTCCCGCAGACGCGGCTCAGCGAGATCATCCGCGGCAAGCGTCGCATCACCACTGATACCGCTCTACGGTTGTCCCGCGCGTTCGGCCTTTCGGAGCGCTTCTGGCTCAACATTCAGAACGACTACGACATCGAAATCGAACACGACGAACACGACGCTGACCTCGCCCGAGTCGAGCGGCTCGTCCCCGCCTGACTCTCGGATTCACCCGTCTCTCCCACGGAGGACCCCTGCTGCGCGCAGTCGGTTCAGACCGCCGCTGGGCTCCTGACCCACCGGGCGCAGGGCGCCTATCGGCGGTGCGGGGTGCAGGGACGCCTGCGTCACGCGCGGGATTCCGACGCGGGCCCGGCGGGGCGGTCGCGCCGTTCTGAGGCGGGACGTTTCGTCTCGCTCCGCTCGCTCAACGACCGGTTGGTCCGCGCGTCGCCGACGAGGTGCCCGATCACCTCGTCGTACAGCTCGACGGCGAGTCTCATTCGTCTTCGAGGGGCAGCTCGGCGGACAGTTCGACACCGGTCGCCCGGAGGAGGTCGAACACCTTGCGCATGTAGATCGTCGGCCTGCCCGACTCGATCTCGCTGACGGATCGTTGCGAGAGCCCGAGCTGCTCAGCAAGAGCGGTCTGCGACAGGCCGCGCGCGAGGCGCGCCTGCTGAATGACCAAGCCGATGTCGCTCGGGGAGTGGATACGCGTACGTGCCGTCGCCATGGCGCCGTCCTTGTTCGGATGTTGGTGGTTGCAGCTCTGACTAATGCGGATTTGCGGATAGCCGAGGGCTATTACATTTTCCGGATATCGCGTGGGTATGTCGATATCCGGATAGAGCATGCGACGCACCGCCGTGCGGCGACTGTCGTTTCGTCTCGCCTGCGGCTCGCTCAACGACCGGGATCGAGACCGGGATCGGGTGGGGTGGGCGAGGGGCAGCCGAGGGCGGCGGCGAGATCGAGGGTGCCGCCGGTGGCGACGCGCCCTTCGAGGGAATCGCGGGGTGACGTCGACGCCAGGAGGGCGGTCGTGGGATCGTCCGCGCCGCTCGAGACAAGCGCGGCCACCGCGCCAGCGGTCAGGGCCGCAGCGGGGGACGAGCCGCCGATCTGCGCAGGAGAACCGTCGATCGGGGTGACCGGGATCGCGACGCCGGGAGCGGCAGCATCGACCGTCTCGGCGCCCCAGTTGGTGCCGGCGCCGAGGTCGCCGTGTTCGTCGACGGCGGCCACGACGATCGACCCGGGCACATCGAACGCGGCGGGGTACCGGGGGAACCTGTCGAGATCGAGCTGCTGATTGCCGGCCGCGATGACGAGTGTGGCGCCGCCCTCGGCAGCCGCGTGCAGTGCGTTGCGCAGCGCCGGTTCGTCGCCGCCGGTCTCCAGGCTCAACGAGATGACATCCGCGCCCGCGGCTGTCGCCGCGTCGACCGCGTCTGCGACCCATTCCGTGCGCGCGCCACCCGTGCGATCCGCCGCCTTCAGCGCGAGGATCTCGGCGTCGGGCGCGACCGTGTGCACGAGCTCGGCCATGTTCGTGCCGTGCCCGTCATCGGCCTCGAGCGCCTCACTCGGCACGAACGACGCGCTCGCCGTCGACACCGCATCATCGGGAACGATTCCCGGTGCCAGACCGGAATCGACCACCGCGACCGTCACCCCGGCTCCCGTTGCCGCGAGTCCGTGCGCCCGCAGGGACCCGAGCGGCCAGTCCGCCGCGGCGGGGTCGACGTTTCCGCAGACGGGTGATGCCTCGTCCGCTGCGCATCCGGTTAGGACCGTGACTGTCATCAACGCCGAAACGAGGGACCACGTCACCGCGGTGCGGACGGGAGTCATCCGGTACCGCTGGCGACGAGGGTGTCGTCGGCGATGTCGATCACCGTCGCACCGGCACCGGCCGGCACGGCGATCGTGACCACGAGCAGGCCCGCGTCGGTGATGTCGACCGCGAGGTCGGTGCCACCCTCGGGGATTCCTGTCGTGGGGGCGGGTGCCAGGGACGGTTTCGACGTGGTCTCGACGGTGAGCGGTTCGGCGAGGAGCGGGTAGGGGAACGCGTCCGCGTCGGGCGAGGTCGCGAGGTACTCCGGCGCGAACCACGTCAAGCCGAGGTCGTAGATCGGGTCGGACGTATCGGGCGCGTCGGGCCCGAACGCGTCGGTGGTGATGCCGACGGTGTTCCACCCCGCCGAGGCGGTGAGCGCCGGCGCGGCATTGACGTTGTCGACATCGGGCGTCGCCGTGCCGCTCCACGACGTGTAGGGGAGAGTGCCGACGTTGTTCAGATTCCACGTGTACTGCGTCACGCACTCCTGCGTCTCGGACTGCGCCGCGCTGAATTGGATGCCGCCGGCCGTGATCGCCGCGCCGGTCACGGGCTGGATCGCCCCCGTCGCCGTCGTGCCGAAGCCGGCGAATGCGTCGCAGGTGGCGACGATGTCCGGAGACGCCAGGTCTGCCAGCGACCCGGCCGGCGGGAGCGGAGAGGTCGTCGTCGCCGACTCGTAGGAGGCCGGATCGGTCTGGGGCGGGCAGTCCGCGCTGCAGATCCCCGTCGTCGGGGCGGAGGTGTTCTGCAGGGCGTAGAAGAAGTTGCCGGTGTCGATCGAGAACGACGCGTAGATCACCGCGGGCATCGAGTCATCCGGTTGCCAGATCTGCAGCTGGTAGGTCGTCGGATCGAAGCCCTTGTAGTGCGATGCGGACGACGACGGGTTCTGGCAGGAGTCGCCGTAGATCTCGCCGGTGTGCGCCGGATAGCCGAACTGCGCCGGGAAGCCGCCATCCGATGCGTCGAAGGCGCCGACGTCGGTCACGGTGAAGACGCCGAGCATGTCGCCGTCGATCGGGTTCGCGATGCCGAAGCATCCGCCGCCGTACAGCACGCCGTCGGCGAGGGCGAGACCGGCGACCTGCGCGGAGTCGTCGCCGGGTCCCTTCAGGAAGCCCACGCGACCGCTGTCGGTGTCGAGCTGCCACAACGACCCGTCGGAGCCGCCGAGGTAGAGGGCGTTGCCGACCACGACCATCGCCTGCGTCGCGAATTCGGCGTCGAACGACGTGTCGGCGATCGCGAACATCAGATCCATCGTCGGCGCGCAGTCCGTCAGGGCGCATCGCACAACCGAGCCGTTGCTGAATCCCAGGTAGAGATCCTGCTGGTCCGTTGCAGACGAGACGATGTCGGCATCGGCGAGTCCGCTGTCGACGTCACTCCACGCGCCTCCCTCCCACACGAGGGTGCGCAGGGTTTCGAGGGTGCCGGGAGGTGTGTCGTTCACGAGCCACAGGTTGTCGTCGGCATCGATCGCCGAGAAGGCGCCGTCACCGGTGTCGACCATCTCGGTGATGGGACTCTGCGCGGGGACCGCGTACGCGAACGTGCTCGATGGTGGAGAGGACGCATCCGTCGTCGCATCGATCGCGTTCAGGCCGTCCTCATCATCCGATACCCAGACGGAGTTGCCGAAGAGGCCCATCGCGCGGACGGTGCCCGCTGTCGTGAGCACCTCGAGCAGTGCGCCGGTCGGCGTTCGGCGGAAGACCGTGTTCCCGATGCCGACGTAGGCGTTGCCGGCCTGATCGAGGGTCATCGCCGTGATCGCCTCGCCCGGGTTCCACTCCTGCAGCACCGCATAGGCGGCGCCCTCGGTGCCCGCGAGGTCCGCCGTCGTCGAGGGCACCTGCGATGCCGCCGAGATCGGCGCCGCGACGACCGGGCAGAGCTCGTTCTCGAATCCGCACAGGTCCGTGCCGGGAACGGACACCTGCGGGCTCGCCACGCTCTCTGGCGTGGGCAGACAGTCCTGCGGAACCGTCTGCGGGCACGGGCTGTTGATTGACCACTGCAGGTCGATCACGTTGTTCGTGGGGCAGTCCTTATCGCCGCACGCGTCGCGCGGAACCTGCGAGAGGTAGGGATGCGTCGCGAACGGCACGCCGTCGCGCTCGCCCGTGATGAATCCGGTCGACTGCGACAGCTGCACGCTGCCGTTGACCGGGCTGCCGTCGTTGGTGGCCGAGTGGTAGACGGAGAAGAATCCGTCGGTCTGATCCGCCCAGCTCACGCTACTCTGCGCGCCGCTCGGTTCGACGGCGGTGATGTTGACGACGTTGGCGAAGTCGGCGCACGAGTCGGTGCGGGCCTCGTGGATGTATCGGGACAGTTCGGTGATCGCCTCGATCGGAACGGCCAGGGCGAGCGTGGCCGCCGAGCTGACCGCTTCGAGTCCCTCGGACAGCATGTAGGCGTACTGCACACCCGACTTGATGCCGGGCGTCGTGAGATCCAGTGCGGAGGCGGTGATCTGCACCGTGGCGTCGGCGGTGTCTTCGGCCAGGTTCTCGGCCTCGCTCGGATTGAGGGAGTCGGATGCGACGACCGTCTGCGTCACCTGCGCGCCGGCGGGGACCGTGCCGGGCGCGAGGCCGTACTGGATGTCCCATCCGTTCATCAGGGAGAACCCCTGTGGATTCGAGCCGTTGCCCTGGGCGATGCACTGCACCGACTGGCCGGCGAGCGAGATGGGCGCGGCGAAGGCGTCGGTCTGCTCGACCAGCTCGGTGTCGACGCTGACGATGCGAGAGGACTTATCGACGTCGATCAGCTGATTCGAGAAGTCTTCGCCCACATACTCTTCGCCCTCGGTGTACAGAGCCGACACCAGGGATCCATCGACCGTGCCGTCGTAGAGGACGGCTCCCACGCCATCGGTGACGGAGACGACGCCGTCGTCCTGATCGATCCGGACCTCCGCCGCCTCCAGATCGGCCGTGCTCACGCTCGTGACGTCGGTGTCGTACACGCCGTCGTCGGTGGTGTTGCTCACAGTGACGGTGGAGGAGTGGTCGACGCTCGTGCGCACCTCGAGATCGGCGCCGGTCCACGCGCGACCCTGCTGCCAGTCCCACTCGCCGTCGACGAGCGTGAAGTCGCGCATGTGCTGCACATCGATGTCGACGTGCCGCAGCGCATCCCGCACCTGGTCGGCGTCATCCGAGGCGAAGCCTTTCTCGTCGAGGAACGAGACGACATCCGCCGGCAGGTCTACCGCGTAGTCGCGCTCGACGCGCGGGGCGTCCAACTGCGACTCGATGAGGATCTGCGAGAACAGCGGTGTGGGGGTGCGCAGCGGCCCGCCGCCGGCGCCGAGCTTCTCGTGCACCATCACGTGCAGGATGCCGACGTCTGCGCGCACCTGCGCGAGAGACGCCGTGTTGGACACGTCGAACCCGATGCCGAAGGTCACCGTGGCGGTGCCGTCGTCGTTGCGGGTCACCTCGGGCGCGCGGACCAGCTCGGGCATCGGCATACCGAGGTTGCCATCGGCATCGAAGATGTCACGCGCGGACCCCGCGGGCAGCGTGGTGGGGGGAGGTGCGGTCGTGGGGGTGGGTGTGGGCTTCGGTGCCGGCGTGGGGTCGTTGGGGGACTCGGGCTGCGTGGGGGTCGACGGGCGGACGAGGTCTTCCGCGGCCGGGGGATTCTGCAGGTTCCAGGTGCGCGGCGCATCCGGTGTGGTGTCCTCGCGTGACACGCCCTCGTCGGGGTCGGGCTCCAGTGTGGGTGCGGGCGTGGGCGCGGGTGTGGGCGCGGGGCTCGTCGAGGAGGACGGGGATGGGGACGGCGGGGGAGGGGGCGAGGTGGTCGGGGAAGCTGCGGGCGACGGTGGTGCTTGCTGCGTTTCGTCAGAGGTGGGAGCGATGATCGCGAGGACGATCATTGCGACCACGATGGCGATGGCCACGCCGCCGGCGATCGATCCCAGCCACGCGATCATCGCTCGATTGGCCATGCGTCTTCCTCATCCCGGAGGCCCCCGGCGCAGCGGCCCTACGTGATCTTCCTACAGGGAGTCCCGGCGTTGACGCAACGACGCCGGGGAGGGCCGTGAGGCTGCGGCAACGAGTCAGAGGGCCGATGCGATATCGGTCTGCCCGAAGTCGTCGCCCTTGAACAGCAGCGGGGCGCCCAGGTTCCGGGCGAGCGCGTATGAGTAGCAGTCGCCCAGGTTCAGCGCGGCCGGGTGACGTCCTTTGCCGAAGCGGCGCCATGCCGACGACGCAAGTGACGCCTGCGACGCGTCGAGCGGAACGACGCTGACACGCGCCTCTCGAAGCACAGTCGCGAGGTCTTGCGCGGCAGCAGTGCCCTGGCGTCCTTCAGCGACGATCGTCGCCTCAACGAGTGTGGCAGCGCTGATGCACGCGTCGCCGCTGTTCGCGGCGAGTGCCCGGGCGAAGGGCAGGGCGTCGTGTTCGCCGAGCACGATCGCCATGAGCGCCGAGGTGTCGACCGCGATGGTCACGAAGGCAGTCCGTCGTCGTCGTAGCCCAGGATCTCATCCGTCGTTCGGTCGTCGAGGGTCTCGCGTTCCCGTGCTCGCGCGATGACGCCCTCGAGCTCGGCAAGTACCTCGGGGGCGGCGTCGCGCGCCTGCACCCGTGCGAGACGCTCGGCGAACGCCGCGCGCGCGGCAACGGTGATGCTCTCGCCGGTCGCGGCGGCCAGCGCCCTGGCGAGGCGGTCTGCCTCGGGGTCTTTGATATTGAGCACCATACCTTCATGGTACCGAGAGAGGAAGAAAGGCGGATAGAGAGGAAGAAATACATCCGAACGCGCGTAGAGTGAGGCGGTTCGAACGGCATCCGGCGTCTCACCGCCGAAACCTGCCACGACGAGAGAGAGAACGATGAAGACTTTCGCCCTGCCCGCCACCGGCCTCGTCGTGCCGAACGTCGTGCTCGGACTGATGCGCATCCAGGACAAGAGCGATGACGAGGTGCGCACCCTTGTCAACACGGCGCGCGACGCGGGAGTCACCTTTCTCGACCACGCGGATGTGTACGGCAGCCCGAAGCACGGGTGCGAGCGGCGGTTCGCCGAGGCGATGCAGCTGTCCTCATCTGAGCGCGAGCAGTTCATCATCCAGTCCAAGGCCGGCATCGTCGGTGACGGGCCGTACTTCGATTTCTCGTACGAGCACCTGATCGAGTCTGTGAACGGTTCGCTCGAAGCGCTCGGTACGGACTACCTCGACATCCTGCTGCTGCATCGGCCCGACGCCCTCGTCGAGCCGGAGGAGGTCGCCCGAGCCTTCGACGAGCTGTCCGCGGCGGGCAAGGTGCGGGCGTTCGGTGTCTCGAACCACACGCCGCGCCAGATCGACCTGCTGCGCCGGTACGTCACCCAGCCGATCGTGGCCAACCAGCTGCAGCTGTCGATCACGCACGCGCCGATCATCGCGCAGGGCGTCGCTGCCAACATGCAGGGCCTGGACCAGTCGGTCTCGCGCGATGAGGGCATCCTCGACTACTGCCGTCTGAACGACATCACCATTCAGGCGTGGTCGCCGTTCCAGGCGGGATTCTTCGACGGGCCGTTCCTCGGCTCCGACCGCTACCCGGAGCTCAACGCCGTGGTCGATCGGCTGGCGGCCGCCTACGACGTTCCCGCGGAAGCGATCGCGGTCGCGTGGATCACCCGGCACCCGGCGCAGATGCAGGTGGTGCTCGGCACGACGACCCCTGCCCGCGTCGAGGCGGCCGCCCAGGGGTCGGACCTGCCCCTCACCCGCGCGGAGTGGTACGAGCTGTTCCGCGCCGCCGGGTACCGCGTGCCCTGATCCAGGGACTCCGGCCTTCGGGCTGGAGTGTCGGTATCGCAGGACAGCTCGGCTCGTGCTGCGCCACTTGGGCTATCACGTTCCGCGAAACTTTAGGAGCCATGCCGGATAGAGGGCGCATTGACGGTGCGTTACGGGGCCCGTTCGAGGTGGAGAAAGGGCTGGTTCGGCACGAATGGGCTGACTCGAGATGAAGTTGTCGATTTCTCGTGTAGTCGGCGCTTTTTCGGGGGTGGATGTCGGTGGCCCTCCGTAGTCTCGAGGTAGATCGAAGCAACGGATCGGGGCGAGATGGGCGACGTGGAGCAGCGGGAGGCGGATGCTTTTCGCACGCGTGAACTTGTCGCTGAAGCGCGTCGGCTTCGTGGGGTGATTGCGGCCGCGGAGGCGGAGTTGGCGCGGACCCATGCGGATGCGTTCGCGTTGGCGCAGGAGCAGACGTCGCGGTTGCGTGATGCGTCGACGCGGGAGCGGGAGATGCCGTTGCGGTCGATGGCCGCGGAGTTGGCCGTGGATGCGCGGGTGAGTGACCGGACGTTGCAGTCGCAGTTGTTTGAGGCGCATCGCACGGTGACGCAGTTCGGGGCGTCGTGGGAGGCGTGGCGTGAGGGGCGGTTGTCTCGTGCGCACGTGCGGGTGATCGTCGATGCCGGGGCGGACTTGTCCGACGATTCGGTGCGTGGGGCGTACGAGGCCGAGGTGTTGGCGTACGCGGAGACGACCTCGGCGGGGCGGGTGCGGCCGTTTGCGGAGCAGGTCGCGGAGAAGCACAATCCGAAGTCGATGCAGGAACGCCATGACGAGGCGGTGCTGGACCGGCACGTGTGGGTCGAGGATCTCCGCGACGGGATGTCGATGCTCGGAGTGATCGGCCCGTCGGTTGAGGTGCACGGGGTGCATGACCGGCTCACCCGGCAGGGGAAGGCGATCAAGGCCGTTGACCGGGCCGCGCGGCGGGAAGCGGCCGAGCGCGCCGCGGCCGGGGCGACGCCGACGGACGCTGGTGCGAGTTTCGGATTGGACGAGCCGGGCGAGTCGTGCGGGACCAATGGTGGTGACAAGACCGAGTCCGCCGTCTGGTTCGATGAGCGGACGCTGGATCAGATCCGCACCGACCTGCTGCTGGACATGTTGCTCACTTCCTCACCCGCGGTCGATCCGACCGGCGGTGCTGTCGAGGGTGGGTTGGGTGCGATTCGGGCTCACGTGCAGGTCACGGTGCCGGCGACGACCCTCGCGGGAACCACCACCGGCGGCGCGGAGCTCGATGGGAAGTGCGCGGTGGACCCGGAGACGGCGAAGATCCTCGCCGGGAACGTCCCGAGCTTCGACAGGGTGTTCCTCGACCCGATCACCGGGGCGGTGCTCGCCGTGGACCGGCGGTTCGTGACGGCGGAGCAGAAGCGGTATCTGGTGGCGCGGGACATCCGGTGCCGGTTCCCCGGATGCCGGCGCCCTGCGCGGGATTGCGACATGGATCACCGGGAGGACTGGGCTCTCGGTGGGAAGACGGATGTCGACAATGTCGGCGCGTTCTGCAGACGACATCACGCGATGAAACAAGCAGCAGGGTGGACGGTCGTGCAAGAACCCGGCGGGAGGTTGCGGTTCACCGCGCCCTCCGGGCTGGAGTACACCGACGATCCACCACCGCGGGTCGTGTTCCTGCCCAATCCACCACCACCGGGCGCCGAGCCGGCCGATGAGGTCGTCGCGCCGTTCTGAGCCAGGACGTTTCGTCTCGCTCCGCTCGCTCAACGACCGGGTGGGGGCGAGGAGGTGTATGCGGCGCGGCGGCGCGTTTCGTCGCGCTTTGCTCGCTCAACGACCGGGTGGGGTGGGCAGGTGCGTGGCGGGCGTTTCGTCTCGCTTCGCTCGCTCAACGACCGGGTGGGGGCGAAGGTTCGCACAACGACCGCGGGAGGCTGGGTGGGGCGTGACGCCGCGTAACGCGCAAGAGGCCCGGCGGTCGCCGGGCCTCTTGGATTCGCGGGTGCGTCAGCGGGCGGACACCAGACGGGCGCCGGCGACCAGCAGCGGGGCGTAGCAAAGCAGCGCCAGCACCACGCCGACCGGGCCGAGACCGACAGCGGGCACGATCCAGGGCAGGAAGCCGAGCGGCGCGATCCACCACGAGATCGCCTTAGCGCGGGCCAGTGCGAGCGAGATCAGGCCGATCCCGAGCAGGCCGCCGACCATGCCCGTGTACTGCCAGATGGCGACCGACCATTCCTTGGCGGCAGCATCCATCATCACGGCATCGTCGATCGAGAGCACGTTGCCGGCGCTCACGAGGAACCAGTCCGACAGCAGCAGACCAGACATCTGCACCGCGCCGAACGCGAGCACCACGGCAGCGATCGGCAGGAAGACGCGGCCACGACGCCCGCGCAGCAGACCGAGCGTCGCGATCGCGCCGAAGACGAGCGCGACCCAGCCGTAGTGCAGGAAGTTCGCCGACACGAGGCTCAGCGCGGGATCGGCGGCAAGGGACTGGATGTATCCGGCCTCACCGGGAGCGGTCTGCTCCGGCGAGGTGAGCATCCCCCCGGTGAACAGCAGGGGAGCGGCGATCAGCGCGGCGCCACCGAGCCGCTGCAGCCGATTCGGGCGGATGGCGCCGAGCTCGGCCTTCAGCTGAGCCGTGCGTGCGGCCCGCGACGGACGCGGGGTGCGTGACGGCCGAGCGGCGGAGCCCGTGGTGGCCGACGGGTCGGTGGTACCCGGTGTGGAGGTGGACGGGGTGGAGACGAAGAGGTCCATGATTGCCTTTCGGGCGGTTTCTGGTTGGTGATGCCAGAATCCCGGCCGGGTGCCCCGGGCTGACAGGGAGCGGCGTCCCGCCCGCGCCCGGCGATGTCCCGATTCGGGCGCGGGACATCGCGGGACTACTGAAGCGCCCCGGGTGTGATGG
>NZ_DEPK01000074.1:7342-7854 GCF_002358725.1 Microbacterium sp. UBA3394 | reverse complement strand
GACAGTCCGGCGTTGTTGACCACGAGGTCGACGCCGCCGAAGGCGAGCACCGCTTCGTCGAACGCGGCCTGGATCGCGTCGGCCTCGGCGACGTTGGCGGCCACGCCGATCGCGACGTCCGTGCCACCGAGTTCCGCCGCGGCGGCCTGCGCCTTCTCGAGGTCGAGATCGGCGACGATCACGCACGCGCCTTCGGCGGCCAGACGGGTCGCGATGGCCTTGCCGATGCCGGATGCGGCGCCGGTGACGAACGCGACCCGGCCCTGGTGGCTCTTGGGCTTCGGCATGCGCTGCAGCTTGGCCTCTTCGAGGGCCCAGTACTCGATCCGGAACTTCTCCGCATCCGAGATCGGCGAGTAGGTCGACAGGGCCTCGGCGCCGCGCATCACGTTGATGGCGTTGATGTAGAACTCGCCCGCGACGCGCGCGGTCTGCTTGTTCGCGCCGAAGGAGAACATCCCGACGCCCGGAACGAGCACGATGAGCGGGTCGGCGCCGCGGATCGCGGGGGA
>NZ_DEPK01000074.1:0-6916 GCF_002358725.1 Microbacterium sp. UBA3394 | reverse complement strand
GTCGAGGATCATCGGCTTGACCTTGGTGCGCAGGAAGTGGTCGGGGCAGCTCGTGCCGAGCTCGGCGAGGGCGGGTGCCTTCTCGGACGCGAGGAACTCCAGCACCACGTCGGCGTCGGTGAAGTGCCCGACCATCGGCTTGTCGTGCGAGGCGATGCCGCGGATGGTCGGAGCCAGCGCGGCGGCCTTCGCGCGTCGCTCGGCCTCGGGCAGGGCGCCGAAGCCGACGCGCTCGGCGCCGAAGGGCGCATCCGCACCGTGCTCGGCGATGTAGGCCGCGGCGGTGTCGATGATCCACAGCGAGTTCTTCTCGGACTCCTCGGAGGTGTCGCCCCACGCCGTGATGCCGTGGCCGCCGAGGATGCAGCCGACCGCCTGCGGGTTCTTCGCCTTGATCTCGGCGATGTCCAGCCCCAGCTGGAAGCCGGGGCGACGCCACGGCACCCACACGACCTTGTCGCCGAAGATGGTCGCCGTCAGCTGCTCGCCGTCGGCGGCGGTGGCGATCGCGATGCCCGAATCCGGATGCAGGTGGTCGACGTGGGCGGCGTCGACCAGGCCGTGCATCGCCGTGTCGATCGAGGGAGCAGCGCCGCCCTTGCCGAACAGGCAGTGGTCGAAGGCCGCGACCATCTCATCCTCGCGCTCGAGGCCGGGGTAGACGTTCACGAGCGAGCGCATCCGGTCCAGGCGCAGCACCGCGAGGCCCTTCTCCTGCAGCGTGCCGAGGTCGCCGCCGGATCCCTTCACCCACAGCAGCTCGACCGGCTCGCCGGTGACCGGGTCGATCTCGGTGCCCTTCGCCGAGGTGTTCCCCCCGGCGTAGTTCGTGTTCTTCGGGTCGGCGCCCAGGCGGTTGGAACGGGCGATCAGGTCGGCCGCGGCGGGATTCGTCATGACGTTTCCTTCGTAGGGATCGTTCGGCTGCGGTTCCGCAGTCGTGAAGTGCGGGTTACGGGGTCGTCGCATCCGCAGAAAGCGACTGCGGAGCGCGGGTGGTGGGAGTCGTGCGGGTGGGGCGAGGATCGGGCGAGGCAAGGGCCAGGATGCGCGCGGCGAAGCGCTCGATCGACGGCTGCGCGGCTCCCTCTTCCGGGCGGTTGAGGTGGCCGTGCTGCGTGCCCGGCTCGGTGGAGCAGTCGACGTCGACGCGGGCGGCTCGCAGGATCTCGGCGAACGCCTCGCCCGAGACGCGCAGTTCGTCGACCTCGTCGTTGATCATGATCGTGGGCGGGAAGCCGGCGAGCTCCGCTGCCGATGCCAGGCCGGGCGCGGCGTAGACATCGGCGGTCGACACCGGTGCGCCGAGGTAATTCTCGTACATCGCGCTCACGACGTCGGGTCCGAATCTGTCGGCGTCGGGCTCGGCGTCGAGAGCCGCGCGCAACGCGTCGTCGGGCGCGGGCTGCACGGGGTGCAGCGTCGGATAGGCGAGCACGAGGAGCGGGGGTGTCTCACCGCCGGCGTGCAGGGTCTTGAGAGTCGCACCGGTGGCGAGATTCGCGCCCGCGCTCGCGCCGCCGAGCGCCCACGGGCCGGTCGTCAGATCGGATGCGGCCGCCCACGCGTACGCGAAGGCGACCTCCTCGCGCGCGACCGGGTACCGGAACGCCGGCGCCAGCCGATAGTCCACCGAGACGACCGCGATGCCGAGCTCGGCGAACGCGCGCGCGACGCCGTCGGCCTCGGGCATGTCCAGGTCGCCGTGGGCGAACCCGCCGCCGTGCGCCCACACCAGGCCGGCGGCTGCCGGTGCGGCGGGGACGTAGGTGCGCACGCGCAGCGGGCCATGGGGCCCGTCGAGCACGCGGTCGGCGACGGTGGTCATCGGATCAGGCGCCCCAGCCCGCCTGCGTGCCGCCGACGCGCTCGGCGACGATCTTCTGCTGATACCCCGAGGCGGCGTAGGCGGCCATCGGGTCGGCTGGCAGTCCCCGCGACTCGCGCCACTGCGCGAGCGCCGGGCGCACATCCGTGTAGAACGCGTCCATGAACACGGCGTTGGCGGCGAGCACATCGTTGGCGGCCTGGGCGGCGTCGAGGGCCTCGCGGTCGACGAGGAGTGCCCGCGCGGTCATCTCCTGCACGTTGAGCACGGAGCGGATCTGGCCGGGGATCTTGTCCTCGATGTTGTGGCACTGGTCGAGCATGAAGGCCACGTCGGGGTTGTTCAGCCCCCCGCCGCGGATGACCTCGAACAGGATGCGGAACAGCTGGAACGGGTCGGCCGCGCCCACGATCAGGTCGTCGTCGGCATAGAAGCGGGAGTTGAAGTCGAAAGAGCCGAGCTTGCCGAGCCGCAGCAGCTGCATGACGATGAACTCGATGTTGGTGCCGGGCGCGTGGTGGCCGGTGTCGAGGCACACCATCGCCTTGTCGCCGAGCGTGGCGACCTGGGCGTATGAGGTTCCCCAGTCCGGAACGTCGGTGTGGTAGAACGACGGCTCGAAGAACTTGTACTCCAGCACCAGGCGCTGGTCGTCGCCGAGGCGTGCGTAGATCTTCTGCAGCGAGTCGTTCAGGCGGTCCTGCCGGGCGCGCATGTCCATCTGGCCGGGGTAGTTCGATCCCTCGGCGAGCCAGATCTTGAGGTCACGCGACCCGGTCGCATCCATGATGTCGATGCACTCGAGGTGGTGGTCGACGGCCTTCTGGCGGATGCGGTCGTCGTGGTGGGTGAGGGCGCCGAACTTGTAGTCCTCGTCCTGGAAGGTATTGGAGTTGACCGTGCCGAGTGTGACACCCAGGTCTTCGGCGTAGGAGCGCAGCTCGGCGTAGTCGTCCACGGTGTCCCACGGGATGTGGAGGGCGACCGACGGCGCCAGCGCGGAGTGCTTGTTGACCTGCGCGGCATCGGCGATCTTCTCGCGCGGGTCGCGCGGGGTCCCCTCGGTGGTCCACACGCGGAAGCGCGTGCCGGAGTTGCCGAATGCCCAGCTGGGCAGTTCGATCCCCTGGCCTTCGAGCTGGGTGAGGATGTCGTCGGACAGCGTCGTCATGATGCAATGCCTTCTTCGGTCGGAGCCGTGCCGGTGGCAGCGAGCTGGTCGTGCAGGTTGAAGATCTCGGTGAGGGGCGTGGCGGCCTGGTCGGGGCGACCGACGAGGTCGACGAAGAACCGGGACATCTCGGCCTCCCATCGCGCGGCGACGTCGCTGCCGGCGAGGTAGGCCTGCGCCGCGTCGTCGTCGTCGGTCTCGTAGTAGCCCACGAGGCGACCGCCCTCGGCGAGGAAGAGGGAGTAGTTGCGGCGCCCGGCGGCGGCGATCTCGGCGAGCATCTCGGGCCAGACCGGGGTGTGGCGGGCGATGTACTCGTCGAGGAGCTCGGGTTTGATCTGCAGTTCGAAGCAGACCCGCGTCGGGGTGTGGCTCGTCATCGAGTAGCGCTCCTCAAGCGTCTGTGAATCGATTCAACGATAGGCCAGTGCCGCGCGATGCGCAAGTGCGGCGGAGGGTGGGCGCTGCGGGGCGGAGGGATGTCCCACCTTCTGTCGGTATGGCGGCTGTTGGGAACAGCAAGTGGGACATGGCGGAGGGCAGGTGGGCAAGTGGATGCTGCGGGGCCGGCGATGGATCCCTCTCCCGCGGCATGTCCCACTTATTGACGGTATGGCGGCTGTTGAAGACAGAAAGTGGGACATGCCTCTGATGGAGGGCGGCGCCGGCTGGGCGGGCGGCGGTGGTGGAAGCGCTGCGGCTCAGCGAGTGGCCTGTTCGAGGAGCTCCAGGATGTGGCGGTAGCCGACGCCGGTGGCGCGGGTCATGCCGAGCTCGCACGTGCGGTTGCAGGAGGCGTGGGCGTCGCCGGCCAGGGCGGCGACTTCGGCCGCCTCGGCGGCGGTTGCCGATGCGGTCAGTTCGGGATGCAGCATGCCGCGGTCGCCGGCGAACGCACAGCATCCCCACGCGTCCGGGGTGACGACCTCGTCGGCCACGCGCTCGGCGATTCGACCGAGGGCGTCGTTCAGTCCCATCTGGGTGGAAGAGCAGGTCGGATGCAGCACCAGGCGTGATGCGACGTGCGACGCCGCAGGCAGGCGCGGCAGCACCTCGCGGTCGACGAAGGCGACCGCATCCTCCACCGTGGCGTCGAGGCCGGCGCCGGCGAGCAGGTGCGCGAAGCCCTCGGTGCAGCTGGACGCGTCGCTGACGATTGGCAGTCCGGCTGCGACGGCGGTGCGCACGGCGTCGACGACCCGCCGCTGCATCACGTCGCGTCCGCGCGGGAATCCCTTCGACGTCCACGGCGTGCTGCAGCACATCGCCTCGATGCCGTCGGGAACGGTCACGGCGATCCCCGCGCGGGCGAGCAGCGCGGTGAACGCGGCGGTCGCGCCCGCACCGCCGCCCTCGGCGCCGAACATGCTGCCCACGCACGCCGGCAGGTACACCGCGACCGGCTCGGCGTCGGCGGCTCCGACATGACGCCCGAGCGTCCGCCGCGCGCAGCCGCCCGCCGGAAGCTCGGCCGAGTAGCGCGGCACCGTGTCGGATCCGGCGACGGCGCGCGCGGCATCCGTCACCGCCGCCACCGCGCCGGCGGGTGCGGCGTCGGCCAGCGTCAGCGCGGCGGAGCCCACGCGCGTGACCGCTCCCCAGCCGCGGGCGGCGGCGGTCCATCCGGTCTCGAGAATCCGGTTGCGGTTCTCGGTGCGAAGACGCTTGACGAGGGAGCCGGTGTCGATGAGCACGGGGCACGCCGTCGCGCACATGCCGTCGGCGGCACACGTCTGCAGGCCCTCGTAGTCGTAGTCGCGTTCCAGCTCGCGGCGCAGGTCGTGATCGCCGGATGCGCTCGCCCGCTCCATCGCGCGGCGCGTGACGATGCGCTGCCGCGGCGTGAGCGTGAGGTCCTTCGACGGACACACCGGCTCGCAGTAGCCGCACTCGACGCACCGGTCGGCCTCGGCCTCGATCGACGGCGTGAGCTTGATGTGGCGCACATGGGCGTCGGGGTCGTCGTCGATGATCACGCCGGGGTTGAGGATGCCGGCGGGATCGCACAGGCGCTTGAGCTCGCGCATGACGTCGTAGAGCTCGTCGCCGTACTGCCGTCGCACGTACGGGGCCATCGCGCGTCCGGTGCCGTGTTCGGCCTTGAGATTGCCGCCGGCGGCGAGCACCAGGTCGACCATGTCGTCGGTGAACCCGGTGAGGCGGTCGAGCTGCTCGTCGGTCTCGAACCGGTCGGTGAGCATGAAGTGGATGTTGCCGTCCTTCGCGTGTCCGAAGATCACGCTGTCGCGATAGGCGTAGCGGGAGAACAGCTCCTGCAGTGATGCGCAGGTCTCGGCGAGGGCGGGGACGGGGACGACGACGTCTTCGAGGAGTGCGGTCGTGCCGCTCGCGCGAGCGCCGGCGACCGACGCGTAGAGGCCCTTGCGGAGCTTCCAGGCGCGGGCGCGGATGGCCGCGTCGGTCGAGAGGGGTGCCGGTGCGCGCAGCGGTTCGGCGCCGATCGCGCCGTCGCCGATCGCGACGAGCCGGGCGAGGTCGTCGGCCTCGAATGCCTGGTACTCCACGAGGAGCGCGGCGTGGCGGTGCACGTCGAACCCGACGATCTGCGGCGGCGCGTCGGCGAGACCCTGACCGACGCGCAGCGAGGTCGCATCCATGAGCTCGACGGTGGCGGCGCCGGTGTCGACGAGCGCGGGCAGGGCGCGGGTCGCGGCGTCGAGGTCGTCGAAGACGGCGAGGGCGGTGGCGGTGCGAGGCCGGATCGGCACCGTGCGGAAGGTGGCCTCCGCGACGAAAGCGAGGGTGCCCTCGCTGCCGATCACGAGGTGCGCGAGCAGGTCGGCGGGGCGATCGTGGTCGAGGAAGGCGTTCACGCCGTAGCCGATGGTGTTCTTCATCGCGAACTGGCGGCGGATGAGCTCCACCGACGCGGGGTTCTCGGCGACCCGTCGCCTCAGCCGCAGCAGACCGTCGACGAGGCCGGGTTCGGCGCGCTGCAGCGCCGCGTCGGCGTCGGGCGCGCCCGTATCGACCCGTGTGCCCGAGGGGAGCACGAACACCATCGACTCGAGGGTGCGGTAGGTGTTCTCGGTGGTGCCGCAGGCCATGCCGCTGGAGTTGTTGTTGACGACCCCGCCGATCGTGCAGGCGGCCTCGCTGGCGGGATCGGGACCGAGCCGGTATCCGTGGCGCACGAGGCGGGCGTTGACCTGTCGCACGGTGGCGCCCGGCTGCACGCGCACGCGCCGGCCGCCGTCGAGCACGTCGATGCGCCGGAATCCGCGGCGCACGTCGACGAGCAGCCCGTCGCCGGCGCTCTGTCCCGACAGGCTCGTGCCGCCCGATCGGAAGGTGACGGGGCGGCGCAGCGTCGACGCGGTGCGCAGCAGCCGGGCGACCTCGGCCGCGTCGGCCGCGGTCACCACCGCTTCCGGGGTGAGCAGGTAGTGGGATGCGTCGCTCGCCTGGGCGACGCGGTCGATGGCTCGCGTGCTGAGGCGTGCGGGATCGTCGAGCTCCGCGGCGAGGCGGGAGAGGCCGGTGTCGACGGCCGTTGCGACCGTCATCGACTGCCGGCCTCGGACTCGCCCAGCCGGCGCACGTCGTCGAAGAGGTCGACGCCGCCGACCTGGCCTCCCTTCAGCAGGAGTTTCACGCCGTCGACGGCGGGGTCGTCGGCGTGGGCGCGCAGCAGCACGATGTTGCCGACGGGGTTCGCCGCGATCGACAGCGACCGCACGCCCAGCAGCGTCGTGATGCGACTGGAGGTGTCGCCACCGCACACGATCACCCGAGTCGCGGCGCCGGCGTCGAGCACCGCCGCCACGATGTCGGCGCCGGCGCGGGCGAGCGCGTGCAGCGGGTCGGCGTCGTCGAGGCGGAGGTCGTCGGACCGGAAGGCGACGCTGCGTCCGGCGCCGAGCGCGGTGATCGTGCGCGCGATCGCGGCGTCGCGG
>NZ_DEPK01000214.1:0-7905 GCF_002358725.1 Microbacterium sp. UBA3394 | reverse complement strand
CGCGAGCGGGTCCCCCCGCGCGAGTTGACGTCGCCGGGCGACTGGCGCCAGTGCAGCAGCTCGGCCGGGATCTCCTGCAGGAAACGGCTCGGCATCGCCACCGTCACCTCGCCGAACTGCGCGCGGGTCATCGCGAGCGACAGGTGGAGGCGCTTGCGGGCACGGGTGATGCCGACGTAGAACAGGCGCCGCTCCTCCTGCGGGCCGCCCGGTTCGCCCGCCGAGATGCGGTGCGGGATGAGGTCTTCCTCGACGCCGGTGACGAAGACCGCGTCGTACTCGAGACCCTTCGCGGTGTGCAGCGTCATGAGCGAGACGGAGCCGGAGGCGTCGTCGAGGTCGTCGGCGTCGGCGACGAGGGCGACCTCGGTGAGGAAGTCGATGACCGTGCCGTCGGGGTTGTTGCGGGCGAACTCGCGCGCGACCGCGACGAGCTCGTCGAGGTTCTCCAACCGCGCTTCGTCCTGCGGATCGCGGCTCGCGCGCAGCGCATCCGAGTATCCGCTCTTGTTCAGCAGCAGCTGCAGGCCCTCGGCGACCGCGGTCGGCGGGGCGAGCTCGCCCGACGGCGGCAGCATGAGTTCGGACGCCTCCGCGATCACCGCGTCGAGCTGCACGATCGCCGCCTGGATCTTCGGGCCGACGCCCAGAGCTGAAGCGTTCGCCAGCGCGTCGCGGAACGTGATGCGCTCGTCGGCGGCGTACCGGGCGATCGCGGTCTCGGTGACGTCGCCGATGCCGCGCCGGGGCTTGTTGAGGATGCGGCGCACCGCCATCTCGTCGGCGGGATTGGCCACGGCGATGAGGTAGGCCAGGGCGTCCTTGATCTCGGCGCGCTCGTAGAACTTGGTGCCGCCCATGATCTTGTAGGGCAGCGCCGAGCGGATGAAGATCTCCTCCAGCGCGCGGGACTGACTGTTGGTGCGGTAGAAGACCGCGATCTGGGAGTAGTCCACGCCGTCGCGGTGGAGCCGCTCGATCTCATCGGCGACGAACTGCGCCTCGTCGTGCTGCGAGTACCCCGTGAAGCCGACGATCTGCTCCCCCGCGCCGACGTCGGTCCACAGCTTCTTGTCCTTGCGGTCGAAGTTGTTGCCGATGACGGCGTTCGCGGCCGAGAGGATGTTCTGCGTCGATCGGTAGTTCTGTTCCAGCAGCACGACCTTGGCACCGGGGAAGTCCCGCTCGAATTCGCTGATGTTGCGGATGTCGGCGCCCCGGAACGCGTAGATGGACTGGTCGGAGTCGCCGACGACCGTGAGCGAGGCGGCGTCGTCCTCGTCGGGTTCGGCGTCGAAGATCATCATGCCGCCACCCCCCGCGACGGGCTCGGCGTCGACGCCCGGCGGACGGGTGAGTTCGTGGATGAGCGCGTACTGGGCGTGGTTGGTGTCCTGATACTCGTCCACGAGGATGTGGCGGAATCGACGCCGATAGGTGTCTGCGACCGTCGGGAAAGCCCGGAAGAGGTAGACCGTCTGCGCGATGAGGTCGTCGAAATCGAAGGCGTTGGCCCGCTGCAGCGAGCGCTGATAGTCGCCGAACACCTCGACGAACACCCGTTCGGCCGGGTCGCTCATGTTCGCCTGACGCGCATACGACTCCGCGTCGGCGAGCTCGTTCTTGAGCTTGGAGATCTTCGACTGCACCGCGGCGGGGGTGAGACCGAAGGCATCCGCCTCGTGCTCCTTCACGAGGCGCTTGATGAGCGCGCGCGAGTCGCCCGAGTCGTAGATGGTGAACGACCGCGTGAAACCGAACTGCTCGGCCTCGCGGCGCAGGATGCGCACGCAGGCCGAGTGGAAGGTGGAGATCCACATGCCGCGGGCGCGATCGCCGATGAGCTGTTCCACGCGTTCGCGCATCTCGCCGGCGGCCTTGTTGGTGAAGGTGATCGCCAGGATCTGGCTGGGCCACGCATCGCGCGTGCGGAGCAGGCTCGCGATGCGATGGGTGAGCACGCGCGTCTTGCCGGAGCCGGCCCCGGCCACGATCAGCAGCGCCTTGCCGCGGTAGGTCACGGCGTCGCGCTGGGGCGGGTTGAGACCCTCGACGAGGTCGGCGTCGACGCGGGAATCCCCGGAGCGGGGGCCGGCGTCGGCGCCGACGATGAGCGGGACGGATGCCGCGTCGGAGGCGGCCGCGAAGGCGTCGGTCATTGCCCCACCAGTCTAGAACGACCCGCCGACACTGCCTCAGTCGAGGGCGAGACGGGCCTCGCGGATCCGCGCCAGCGGCTTCTTCACGCCCGGCGGCTTCTCTCCCGTCCCGCCGCGCACCGTACGCACGATGTCGCCGTAGACGTCGGCGGGTTCACCCGCACGCCCGGCGAGCACGCCTTCGCGCTCGACGAAGGCGAGGAAGGCGACGGCGTCGCGATGGCCGCCGAGGCGGTCGTGGATGGCGTCGCCCGCGTCCGCGAGCGTCGCGACCTGCTCCGGGTGCACCTCGGGCGCGGCGGAGGCGATCGCCTCGGAGACATAGCGCAGACGCCGCGCCGCCTTGCGCAGCGCGTGGAGCGGCGCATTCGTGCCGTCGAGCAGCTTCGCGGCCCGGAGCACGCGTCGCGCTTCGTGCCGCAGCACCGTCGAGACGAGATCGTCGGCGGGCGCCTGCGGGTCGTCGACGCGGAGCTCGAGGACGAATCCGCGCAGCAGCCGGTCCCTCTCGCGCGCACGCCGAAGGTCGATCAGTTCCCCGAGGCGCGCGTGCGCACGCGCGTACTCGGCGCGCGGTCGGTCGACGAGACGCTCGAAGGCGGCGCCGTCCGCGATGCCGCGTGAAGCGAGCTCGGCTTCCCCCGCGTCGGCGAGGACCTCGAGGTCGCGCGCGACACCGAGCTGCCGACCCCACTCGGCGTAGAGCACGCGCAGCCGCTCGACGGCGGGCTCGTCGAGCACGTCGCGGAACCCGGCGAGCACGCTGCGCAGGCGGCGAACGCGCGTGCGGTGCTGGTGCAGGCCGTCCGGCACGTCTTCGAGCATCCCGGCGCGGGTCTGGTCGAGGTCGTCCGCGGCACTGCGGACGATGCGCACGACGAGGTCGCCGGCTGACGCCGGACTCTGGCTGGTCATGGCCCTCACTCTAGAGCGGCAAGGAGCGCGCCC
Source organism: Microbacterium sp. UBA3394 (assembly GCF_002358725.1). Classification (NCBI taxonomy): domain Bacteria; kingdom Bacillati; phylum Actinomycetota; class Actinomycetes; order Micrococcales; family Microbacteriaceae; genus Microbacterium; species Microbacterium sp. UBA3394. The sequence goes on along the minus strand of NZ_DEPK01000214.1, from coordinate 4,798 downwards.
GGCCGCTCCGCCCCCAGAGGACTCCCGGCCGGCTGCGCCATGATGAGAGGCATGCGCCTGGTCCTCAACATCATCTGGCTCGTGCTGTCGGGCTTCTGGATGTTCCTCGCCTACCTGCTCGCCGGTGTGCTGCTGTGCATCCCCATCATCACGATCCCGTGGGCGATCGCATCCTTCCGTGTCGGCCTGTACGCCCTGTGGCCGTTCGGCCGCACGATCGTCGACAAGCCGGGAGCCGGCGTGGGGTCGTTCCTCGGCAACGTCATCTGGGTGATCTTCGCCGGAATCTGGCTCGCGATCGGCCACATCGTCACGGGAGTCGCGATGTGCCTGACCATCATCGGCATCCCGCTCGGCATCGCGAGCTTCAAGCTCGTGCCGATCTCGCTCATGCCGCTGGGCAAGGACATCGTCGACGTGGACGCCGCCCGCGGCGCCGTGCCCATCGTGCGCGCCTGAGCGCGGCCGTTCAGCCCACGGCGGCGGCCCGCGCCGGTCGCCGCAGCTGGGTCACCAGCGCCCACCCGGCGGCGACGAACACCCACACGAACAGGGCGAACACGAGCGCGACGTAAACGGTGCGCGTCACGGCGTTGGCCCAGACGGTGTCCCAGAACCCCCCGGGACCGGCGACCGACATCGCCCCGAGCATGATCGTGCACCGGCCCACCAGCGCTCCTCCGGCAGCGGCGAAGACCGGCCACGGCGACCGCCTGCCCGCCAGCAGCCGCAGCACGATCGCGACGACGCCCCAACCGAGCAAGGTGATGACGAGTTCGGTGAGGGCGAGGAAGGAGGCCTGCACCACGCTCGTGCCCACGAGCAGCGCGGCCGGAACGCCGAACGTGAGTCGCCGGTCCAGCGGCAGCATGCCGAGCGTCGACTCGCGCGCCCGCCACGGCCGCGTCGACGACAGCCACGTCGACCGCGCCGCGGCCGCACCGGGCCGGCGCACCAGACGCGTGCGCGCGGCGAGCATGCCGATGACGAGCCACAGGGCCGCCAGCACCAGCAGCACCCGCGCCACCCACGCCATCGCGGTGTCGCGCTCGGCGCGTTCGGCGTCGGTGACGGGAGCGAAGGAGGCCTGTTCGAGGGCGCCCGCCCACCGACGCAGCTCTTCCTCGGGCAGAACGAGGGCGAAGGTCGCTCCGACCGCCAGGAGGATCACGAAGGTGGCGATGGCGAGGATTCCTCGCCGTGCCGCCGTCGTCATGTGATCACGTTAGTCGATGCCGATGCCGCGTCTTTACCACAGCCGACCCGACCGGGTCAGGTGCTGGGCGCGGCGGGCACCGCGTTGCTAGCGTGCCGACATGACCGTGGCAGAGCGGCTCTCCCCGTCGGCGTCCCCGCGCGCCGCCGCGCGCCTGCCTCCGCTGCGACGATTCATCTCACTGTCGGCGGTGTGCGTCGCCGGTACCGTCGCGATCATCGCGTCGCTGCGTCTTCCGGCGCCCGCGGCGGGCGGCGCCGTCGCCCTCCTGGTCGCGGCTCTCGTGGTGTCGATCGCGGGCTTCCGGGCCCACCACGGTCACGGCCGGGTCGGCGCCGCCAACGCGGTGACCCTCGTGCGTCTCGGGGTCGTCGCGGTGCTCGCCGGCATCCTCTTCGCCGGGGCGACGCAGCCGGTGGCGGTCCTCGCCCTCGGCACGATCGCGCTGTGCCTGGACGGCGTCGACGGATACCTCGCGCGGCGTCAGCGCCTCACCTCTCGCTTCGGTGCGGCGTTCGACATGGAGGTCGACTCGGCGTTCGCGCTCGTCCTGGCTCTGCTGGCGGCCGCCGGACCGGCCGGAGCGTGGGCGGTGCTCCTGGGCGTGCCGCGCTACGCGTTCGGAGCCGCGGCACTGGCCGCCCCCTGGCTGAAGGGGCCGCTGGCCGACCGCGCGAGCCGCAAGGTGGTGTGCGTGCTGCAGCTCGTGGCCCTGCTCGTGCTGCAGGTGCCGTTCCTCCCTGCGCCCGTCGCACTGGCCATGGTCGGGGTGACAGCCGGGCTGCTGCTGTGGTCGTTCGGCAGCGACGTCGTGGCCCTGCGCCGCGCGCGCGTGCCACGGTCGAAAGCTCGTCGGGCGTGACCGACTCGGGGCGGCCCGCCCGTCGGCGCACGCGGTGGATCCGCACCGCGCAGGCCGTCGTCACCGTCGTCCTCCTGGTCCTGCTGTGGCGCGTCGTCGGCGGCCCCGACGTCGCCGACCTGCTGGCCACCGCGCACATCGGATGGCTCGCCCTGGCCGTCGCGCTCCTGATCGCCCACACGATCTTCGCGGCGTGGCGCTGGAAGGTGACCGCAGCGCCCTTGGGCCTGCACCTGTCGGCACGCACGGCTGTCGAGGAGTACTTCCTCGCGCAGCTGATCAATTCCGCCCTCCCCGGCGGCGTGCTCGGAGACGTCGGCCGCGCCGCACGGTCGCGTCACCGGGCGACCCTGCGCGTGGCCGCCGGCGCTGTCGCGGTCGAACGCGGGATCGGGCAGGCGGCACTGGCCGTGGTCCTCGTCGTCGGGGTGGTCGTCACGGCCGCCCTCCCCGGCGGCTTCACCCTCCCGCGGCCGTGGCTGGCCGGCGTCTCGATCGGGATCGCCGGGGCGGTGCTCGTGCTCGTCGCCCTGATCATGACGACACGGGTGCTCGCCCGCCGACACGTCGCGTGGGCCGCCCGAGTCGCGGACGGCATGCACCGCAGCACCACCGGACCGGGCGTGCGGAGCGCTCAGGCCGCCCTGAGCATGGTGGCCGTCGCGTGCCTGCTCGCGGCCTTCTGGTGCTGCACTGCCGCCGTCGGGGCCGCGCTCCCCGTCGGCGCGGTCGCGACACTCGTGCCGCTCGTGCTGCTGTCGATGCTGCTGCCGGTCTCCATCGGAGGCTGGGGGGTGCGCGAGACCGCGGCGGTGGCGCTCCTCCCGGTGGCCGGGATCACGGGCGCGCAGGCCCTCGCCTCGAGCATCGCCTTCGGCGTGGTCGCGCTCGTCGCCACGCTTCCGGGCCTCGCCGCCCTGTGGACGGCTCGGCACGCCGCCGAACCGACGGCATCGGGCCCCGCTTGCGCACCCGAACCGCCGGCGTCGGGCCGCGCCACCGCATCCGCACCCATCCCACGCCCGAACGCACCGCACACCACGCTCTCGGAGGAGCATCCATGAACGATCGACTGATCCTCTCCCGCCGCACCCTCCTCGGGGCCGGGCTCGTCGGCGCCATCGGCATCGTCGGCGCGGCATGCAGCATGCCCGGCACCGGCGGCTCGCCGTCGGCGACGCGCGCGGCGAGCCTGCAGCTGTCGTGGCTGCACTCGGTGCAGTTCGGCGGCAGCTACATCGCGCTCGATCGCGGGTGGTGGCAGGAGTCCGGTCTCGAGGTCGACCTGCTGCAGGGTGGACCGAACGCGCCGGTGGAGCCGCCGGTCGTGGCGGGTACCGCGCTGGTGGGGGTCTCCGCCGCGGACTACACCGCCGCGGCCGTCGCCGAGGGCGCCCCGTTCCGCATCATCGGGGTCGCGATGCAGAAGAACCCCTTCGTGATCGCCTCGCTGCCGGACCGGCCGGTGAACGAGCCGGCCGACATGGCGGGCATGCGCATCGGCATGGCCACCGCCAACACGCCGGTGCTCGAGACGCTGTGCACCCTCAACGACGTCGACATCGAGGCGATCGAGATCGTGCCGACCCAGTACTCCGCTCAACCGCTCCTCGCCGGCGAGGTCGACTGCCTGCTGTGCTGGGAGACCGACCTGCCGGTCGCCATGGCCGTGCAGGGCGTCGACAGCGTCACGATGCTGATGGCCGACTACGGCTACGCCCTGCACTCGCAGACCTACATCGCCACCGAGGACTCCCTCGCCAACCGGCGCGACGACCTCGTGGCCCTCATGAGCGGTGAAGTGCGCGGATGGGAGGCTTACCGCGAAGACACCGACGCCGCCGCCCAGCTCGCCGTGGACATGTTCCCCGACGCGGGGCTCGACCTCGAGACGCAGCGGCTTCAGGCCGAGCGACAGGTGCCGCTGATGTTCTCGGGGACCACCGACGCGAACGGCTTCGGCTGGTGGTCCGACGAGTCCGTCGCGCAGAACATCGAGACCCTTGCCCTCCTCGGGCAGGACGTCGACGCGTCGCTGTGGGACCGATCCGTCCTGGAGCAGGTGCATGGCGCCTGAGACCGCTCCCGGCCCGCGGGTCGAGGTGCGAGGCGCCTCGAAGACGTACCCCGACGGCACCGAGGCGCTCGCACCGCTCGACCTGGTGCTGGAGTCCGGTCGCACGACCGCCCTGGTCGGACCATCCGGATGCGGCAAGTCGACGCTGTTGCGCATGATCGCGGGCCTCGAAACGGCGACCACGGGCGAGGTGCGCATCGACGGCGACCACCCGGCGAGCGTTGCCGCCCGCGGCGAACTGGCCGTGGCGTTCCAGGATCCGTCGCTGCTTCCGTGGCGCACCGTGCGTCGCAACGTCGCCCTCGCCCGCACGCTCGCCGGACGCCGGGCCGATGGAGCCGCGGTCGACGCGATGATCTCCCGGGTCGGACTCGACGGGTTCGAAGACACCCGCCCGGCGTCGCTGTCGGGCGGGATGCGACAGCGCGCCGCGATCGCGCGCGCCCTCGTCGCCGAACCGCGCCTGCTTCTGCTGGACGAGCCGTTCGGCGCGGTCGACGAGATCACCCGCGGCGACCTCGTGTCCGAGCTGCCGCCGCTGTGGCGACGCCGCGGCACGACGACGCTGCTCGTGACGCACTCACTGCGCGAGGCGGTGCGGATCGCCGATCGCGTCGTGGTGCTGAGCCCCCGTCCGGCGCGC
>NZ_DEPK01000264.1:3546-3727 GCF_002358725.1 Microbacterium sp. UBA3394 | reverse complement strand
CTCGCTCGCGAGGACCTGGACGAGGCGGTCGGGCTGCGAGGACTCCGCGAAGATCGTCGGAACCCCTGAGGTCTCGATCGCCGTGGCCAGATCGCGCAGGTCGGCTGCACTCGGGGCCGCGAGGGTGGTGCCGCCGGGGATGACGGCACCGACGACGTCGAAGTCGAATCTGTCGGCGAGG
>NZ_DEPK01000264.1:0-3388 GCF_002358725.1 Microbacterium sp. UBA3394 | reverse complement strand
CACGGCCTCGACGACGTCGACCATGCGGGCCGGGTCGGTCCAGAAGTGAGGGTCGGGGGTGCCGGATGCATCGCCGGACGAGTAGTCGAGCACGTTGATCTCGTCGCCGACGATCACCATGGCGGCGCCGGCCTCCGTCGCCCGGTCGAGGTGCTNNTCGAAGTCGAATCTGTCGGCGAGGTAGCCGAAGACGTGGTGGTTGGTCACGAGCGCTCGCTGCGATGCCGGGATGGCGGCGAACGCCGACGTCATCTCCGCGTCGAGCGCGTCGAGCTCGTCGAGGTAGGCTTCCGCGTTTTTCTCGACGACGACCGGGTCGACGCCGTCGACGGCGCCGAGTGCGGCCTCCACGGCCTCGACGACGTCGACCATTCGGGCCGGGTCGGTCCAGAAGTGCGGGTCGGGGGTGCCGAGTGCGTCGCCGGATGAGTAGTCGAGCACGTGGATCTCGTCGCCGGCGATCACCATGGCGACGCCCTCCTCCGTCGCCCGGTCGAGGTGCTGCTGCAGGCCTTCCTCGAGACCCAGTCCGTTCGAGACGAGGAGATCGGCGTCGTCGAGCGTCGCCGCCTCCTGGGCGGAGATCTCGAACGAGTGCGGGTCGGCGTTGGGCTTCATGAGAGTGGTCACGTGCGCCTCGTCGCCGGCGATCTCGGTCACGACGTCACCCAGGATGTTCGTGGTGACCACGACCTGCGGCTCGTCGTCGGTGGAGCTCGAGGTGCAGCCGGCGAGCCCGAGCGCCGCGAGGGCGGCCGCGGCGAGCGCGAGCGGTCGCCACGGCCTCATCGTCCGACCTCCGACAGGAACGCCGGGGAGGTGGGGGTGTCGAGCGTGCGCGCGATGCGCGCGCCGTCGGCATAGTCGATCTCGTGGACCACAGCGGCCGCGGGGTCGTTGAGGTACGCGCGCTGGCCGTCGACGGTGAGCGAGGTCGCCTCGTCCGGGGCGCCCACGAGCACGTCGGTGGCGGCGATCTCCTCACCGGTCGCTGCCGCGTAGACCCGCACGCGCCCGTCGGTGTCGAGCGCGACGACGTGTCCGGCCTCGTCGTCGACGGCGGTCACGTGCACGAGCGTGTGCTCCGTCGCGACGTGAGTCCAGGTCTCCTCGCGGGTGTCGAGCAGCCAGAATCCCGAAGCATCGGTCAGGCCCGCGACCGTGGGGCGTCCCTTCCGCCCGTCGAAGGCGACGGCGCGTTCGGCGTCGACGTCGTCGGGATACGGGATGACGGAGAACTCCGCCTCGTCCTCGTCGCCGGTGACGAGCACGGCGGCCTCGGCGCATCCGATCGCGAGCCCGACGACCGTGGTGATCGCGCCCGCCGCGTCGGTGCACGAGACGGACTGCTCCGTCTGCCTGCCTTCCGCGTCGTAGACCCCCAGCGCGTCGGCTTCGCTGATGATCGCTCCGTCACCGAGCGGAGCCACGACGGCATCGGCGTCGACATCGACGCGGAAACGCTCGACGATCTCGCCTTCCGCGAGAGCTTCGTTCTCGAGCAGCACGGCGTCGCCCGAACCGGCGAAGTGCAGGGCGGTCGAACCGTCGGTCGAGAGCATTCCCCAGGTCACCGTGGCTATCCCCGATCCGGGAACCGTCCCGGGCATCTCGGGCGAGCCGAGGTAGTAGTGGAAGTGGTCACCGTGGTTCCAGCTCCAGCGCGCCGAGTCGACGATGTCGACACCTTCCGCGGTGGACACGAACACGTACCGACCGTCGCTCGCGAGTCCGGTCGGTGCGCCGGCGGATCCCAGGTCCTCGCTCTCTCCCGACAGCAGGTCGAGCAACCCGACGCGGCCGTCGGCGTCGACCGACACGAGGGCCAGCGGCGGCTCTTCGACCTCGGCGGCGGTGGCGATCTCACCGTGCCCGTCGGAGACGTCGTCGACCGGGGTGGCGGTCGGCTCGGACTCGACGCCGCATCCGGCGAGGGCGACGAGCGCGAGGGCGACCGCGGTGGTGGCGGCGAGCGGGCGTGGGGTGATCACGAGGTCCTTTCAGGCACCTGTGCGGGGGCACGGGTGAGGGAGGGGAGGGGATGGATGCTCCGCATCCGTCGCGCCGCAAGCGTCCGGGCCGACGAAGAGAGCGCGGCGAGCAGGATCGCCGTCGCGGCGATGGAAGCTCCTGCCGCCGTTGCGAAGTGCCACGACACGAGAAGTCCGATGGCGACAGCGAGGACGCCGATCGCGGCGCCGAGCGCCATCGTGGCGGGGATGCGGGCGGTCCAGCTGCGAGCCGCCACGGCGGGCGCGAGAAGCAGGCCCACCACGAGGAGCGTGCCGACGGCTTGGAAGGAGGCGACCACGGCGAGTGTCACCAGCCCGACCAGCGCCACGTGCGCCCGCTGCGGCCGCAGTCCCAGCGTCTCGGCGATCCGCGGATCGAATGCGGCGACCACGAAGGCTCGGTGGAACCCGATCGTGACCGCGAGGGTGAGGGCGAGCGCGGCGGCGAGGACGACGATGTCCGCCGGCCGGATGGCCAGGATGTCGCCGAACAGGAGGGCCGTGGCGTCCGTGGCGAAACTGCGCGAGTGCGACACGATGATCACGCCGACCGAGAGCATCGCGACGAACAGCAGCCCGATGCTGGTGTCGTAGGAGAGCCTGCCGCGCCGCTGCAGCGCGCCGATGGCGGCGCTCATCGCGACGGCGCTGGCCGCAGCGCCCAGCAGCAGCGGGAGGCCGAGCACCGTTGCCAGCGCAACGCCCGGGAGCATCCCGTGGCCGATGGCCTCTCCGAGGAATGCCATGCCGCGGATGACGACCCATGTGCCCACGACGCCGCAGATGACCGCGACGAGAGCGCCGCCCACGAGCGCACGAGCGAAGAACTCGGTGCTGAGCGGATCGGTGAGCCAGGACACGGGTCGAGACTCTACAAGTAAATGAGAACGATTATCAAACTCGTACACTGATGAATGTGAATTCCCAGGTCGCCGCTGTTGAGACGCGAGGCGTCTGCTTCTCGTACGCCGCCGACGATGTCGTCCATGACGTGTCGGTGCGCGTCGATTTCGGCGAGGTCGTCGCCGTTGCCGGGCCCAACGGTTCGGGCAAGTCCACCCTCGTGGAGATCATGGCGGGCGTCAGACCTCCGCGGGTCGGGGCCGTGCATCGAAACGGCGACCTTGCGCTCGTCGTGCAGCGACCTGCCGCGCCGGAGATGCTTCCGGTGACGGCGGCGGATGTCGTCGCGATGGGCACCTGGAAGCGCGGTGCTCGCCTCGAGCGCCGCGCGGCGAAGGGGGCTGNNGGTCGAGACTCTACAAGTAAATGATAATGATTATCAAACCGGTACACTGATGAACGTGAACTTCCGGGTCGCCGCTGTCGAGACGCGGTGCGTCTGCTTCTCCTACGCCGCCGACGATGTCGTCCAT
>NZ_DEPK01000259.1:0-5250 GCF_002358725.1 Microbacterium sp. UBA3394 | reverse complement strand
CAACCTCCTCAAACTCCGCACCGCAGCCACCGCCTGAACGACGGGGCCACCCGGCCCCGCCGCCCCCGGCTCATCCGGACCCGGGCAGATTCATGCGACAGCCTCAGCAGCACGCCGTTGTCGGTGTGGGTAGGTCCACCGCGAGAGTGTTCGGTGACGTGATGGATCTCGCACCAAGCCGCAGGCACGTCGCAGCCGGAAATGATGCAGTTCCCGTCGCGGAGCGTGATGGCTCGCCGCTGATGCTGATCGAAGACGCGCTCGACGGTGTGGATCGCGCGGATGCGACCGTTGTCGTCAGAGAACACGCGTTGGACGGCGCCGGTGCACGCCGTGTGCCGCGCGACGCCGAGCGGAACGGGCTCCGCTCCCAGGGTCGGGATGTGGGCGGAGCCCGTACCGGCGCGGAGGTCGTCTGCACTCACCGCGACCACGAGGGTCGGAGCCGCACCCCCGATGGTCGGCAGGTCTCCCGACCGGGCCGCGACGCCGAGGATCGAGGCGAATGCGTCGTGTTGCCGCTGCACGCGGCTGCGCAGATCCGGTCGTGACGACTCGAGAGCTTCGGTCACCTGCTCCTCCAGCGATTCGACGCCGAAGCGGGTGGTGTCTTCGTCCGGGGAGAACCTCGGCCCGTCGGGCAGCGCTGGGCCGTCGGTCTTCGGGTTGAGGATCGCATCGAAGAGCGTTCCGAGTTGGCCGGCGACCTCGGGGAGCAGGCTCCCGGAGATCGGGACGAGTCCGTCGCGACAGGCACCGAGAGTGACTCCGCGCTTGCGCATCGCCCGCGCCTCGCGGGGTTCGGCGCCGTCCTGGTCGAGCCAGGTGGCCCACACCTGCGCCTGCAGCCGCAGCTCGTCGACCCCGGCCGCGGGGGCGCCGTCTGCGCCCGTGCCGCACGCGGAGGCTGCGAGCTCCTCATCCGCCGCCCATCGGGCCTCTGCCGCGCAACCGGCCGCATCGATCGTGCCCGCGACGGTCGCGACCGCGTCGATGCCGACGTCGCCGCCGCTGAGCGCGGCCCGAAGCGCCGGATAGCGCGCCGGCAGTGCCTCTCTGGAGGCGAGCGCGGTGGGACGGCCGACCGCTTTCGCTGCCCGCAGCAGCTCCGTCGTCGAGCGAGAGGATCCGCGTGTGAGGCGCTGAACGAGCTCCTTCGTCGACCGGCATCCGCGCACGGTCGTGAGTCGCTCGCTCGGCACCGCGGAGTCGACGCGATCCTGCACCTCGCCCACGGCGTCGACGAGCAGCGCCTCGGCCAGCCTCGCCACGTGCGCGACCTGCTTCACGACACCCAGCAGGTCCTCATCGTCCAGCTCGCGGCATGCGCCGTCGACGAACGCATCCGCGGTGGCTTCCGCCAGCGCGTTCTGCACCCGATCGAGGCGACTCGCGAGCTGTTCCATACCCCCATTGTGCCCGGGGCCTCCGACATTCCGTCGGAGGCTAAAAGCAGCTCTGACCGGCAAATACCTGTGGATAACAGGTGGGATGGACGCGCCTGTGGAGGGTAAGTCGCTGCGGCATCGACATGAGCGCGCGGTCATGCCCGCAGTGCTCCGAAACGTGTGCGACATCCCGCCTGCGTACCGTGCATCCCATGGAAGAGACCCCCGGCATCCCCGAGACCTACACAGCACAGATGGGCAGCCAGCACGTGACGCTCCCGGTGATCCCGGTCTCCGACGACCTGTCGATCGCGCTCATGATGGTGATCGACCAGCCGGTGTCGGTCATCGAGACAGCGGGACGCGAACTGGCCGCGCACTTCGCCGGTGTCGCGCCCGACATCGTCGTCGCGCCGGCGACCCTCGGCATCCCCGTGGCGATCGAGGTCACCCGAGCCCTCGGTCGCGACGACTACGTCATCCTGCAGAAGACCCGCAAGGTGCACCTCGGCGACGCTCTCGAAGCGCCCGTTCATGCCATCACGAGCACGGCGAGTGCATCGTTGCTGCTCGACCGTGCCCGGCTCGATGACATCCGCGGCCGTCGCGTGCTGTTCGTCGACGACGTGATCTCGACGGGATCGTCGTCGGGCGCGGCGCTCGCTCTCCTCGAACAGGCGGGAGCCGACATCGTCGGCGTGGGGGCACTCCTGGCCGAGGGTGACGGGTGGCCGGATGCCCTCGCGTCCTACGCCGATCGGCTGTTCGCGCTGGGCCGCATCCCGCTCTTCCCGCGGTGACCGCCGTGCACGACCTCGTCGTCGACGACGCCGTCATCGTCACGATGAACGCGCGACGCGATGTGGTGCATGGCTGGATCGCCATCGACGACGGCGCCGTCACCGCTGTCGGTTCCGGGCGGGCGCCGACGGCGCGGGAGAGCGTGGATGCGCGCGGCGGCATCGTTCATCCCGGGTTCCTCAGCACGCATCAGCACGCGATGGATGCGCTCGGTCGGGGCGCGCGCGATGAGGCGCCGGACTTCTTCGACTGGCTGTTCGGCACCTACTACGGGTCCGTGCTCGGCTACGGCGACGCGGACGCCGGTCGGGCCGTTGCGCTCACCGGCGCCGACCTGGCGCGGGCCGGGATCACCACCGTGGTCGACTGCTGGGGTGTCGGGGGCGTGGGCAGCCGCCGCGCGGACGCCTGTCTCGTCGCCTCGGTGGCGGCGGCCGTTCGCACGGGTCTGCGGTGGATCGTCGCTCCCATGGTCTCGGACCGGCTCCCGCCGGGGTGGGATGCGCTCCTCGACCGCCACGCGGTCGAGCCGGCCGACCTCGTCGCGCCGACCGACGTCGCGCGGCGGTTCGCGGATGCCGCGTGCGACCTCGCGACCGGTCGTGTCGAGGTGTGGACCAGCGTGGAACTGCCCGAGATGGCGGGCGACGCGCTTCTCGCCGGCCTCGGTGACGTGGCACGCGCGCGCTCCGTCGGATTCACAACGCACGTGTGCGCATCCGAGCCGGGTGCCGTCGACGTCGGCGGTGAGCGCGCGGTCGCACGGCTCGATCGCCTCGGGCTGGTCCGCCCCGGCACCGTCGCGGCACACGCGGTCTTCGCCGACGCGAGCGGCCGGGAACTCCTCGCGGACCGCGGCATGGGCGCGGCCCACTGCGCTGCCGCGACGATGCTGCTCGGCGGCACGTCGAGTCCGCTCGGCGCGCTTCTCGACGCGGGTGTCGCCGTCGGACTCGGTCTCGACAACGCCACGCTGAACGCGACCGCCGACATGGGCGCCGAGATGCGCCAAGCGCTCATGTTCGACCGGGTCGCCGGCACGGGGCGTGCGCGCGCGACCGCGCACGAGATCTTCGCGCACGCGACCATCGACGGCGCTCGTGCTCTCGGGCGGGATGCGGAGCTCGGCTCCATCGAGCCGGGAAAGCGCGCCGACCTCGTGCTCGTCGACACGGGCGGGTCGCACCTCCAGCCGCCGCGCGACCCCGTGCTCGCGCTGGTGTGGCAGGCGACGCGTGCCGACATCCGCCTGGTCCTGGTCGACGGTGAACCCGTGCACGATCGCCGCTAGCTCCCGTCGCTTTCGCACGCAACCCCGTCGCGCGGCGCGCGCCTCCCCTCCTACGGTGGAGGTCCGCACGGAAAGGAGACCACCATGTCCAACCTCCCGATTCCCCCCGCGCCCGGCTTCTACGGCGACGGGCATGCGCAGGACGCCGACCAGGAGCGCACCGAAGACCGCGAACGACTCGAACGAGACCGGGATGCCGTGCTGGACCCCGATGTCGACGAAGACACCCAGAATTCGGCGGACGCCGATGAGCGCGCCGCCCGAGAAGGCGTGGCCGACGGCGACGTGCCGAACGAATGACTCCTCAGGACAAGCGCTCGGTGATGCAGATCCCGACAGTCACGCTCAACGACGACACGCTCTTCCCACAGGTGGGCCTCGGCACCTATGGGCTGAACGGCGACGAGGGCATCGAGGCCGTGGTGGCCGCCATCGCTTCGGGCTACCGGCTGCTGGACACCGCGGTGAATTACGAGAACGAGCGGGAGATCGGTGAGGCGGTGCGCCGCAGTGGCGTGGACCGCGACGAGCTCTTCGTGGCGACGAAGATCCCGGGACGCCACCACGGCTACGACCTGGCGATCGAATCGACCAACGGTTCGCTGAACGTGCTCGGCCTGGACCGCATCGACCTCAGCCTCATCCACTGGCCGAATCCGAGCGTCGACAAGTACGTCGACACGTGGAAGGCGATGATCGACCTCCGCGGTGAGGGCAAGATCAGGTCGATCGGGGTGTCGAACTTCACCCAGCCGATGCTCGAGCGCCTCATCGAGGAGACCGGAGTCGTGCCCGCGGTCAATCAGGTCGAACTGCACCCGTACTTTCCGCAGGCGGCCCTGCGCGCGTTCCACGCCGAGCACGGCATCCGCACCGAGTCTTGGAGCCCACTGGCCAGGCGCAGCGAGCTGCTCACGGAGCCGATCCTGCGCGAACTCGCCGAGATCCACGGGAAGGCGCCGTCGCAGATCGCGCTGCGGTGGCACGTGGAGCTCGGCTCGACGCCCATCCCCAAATCCGCCGACCCCGATCGCCAGCGCGACAACGCCGACGTGTTCGACGTCAAGCTCACCGACGAGGAGGTCGCGGCGATCTCCGCCCTCGAGCGGGGACGTCTGTGGGGCGGCGACCCCGACACCCACGAGGAGATGTGACTCCGGTCGCCGCGTCGGGGGTCAGGCGACGGCGCGGCGCACGAGGTCGCGCAGGCGCGACTCGACCTCGGATGTGACCTCGACGACCGCGAACGAGGTCGGCCACATCGCGCCGTCGTCGAGGTGCGCGTGCTCGTCGAAGTTGACGGTCGGGTAGCGCGTGTCGAACTTCGACTTCGGCTGCACGAACATGACGACCTTGCCCTCGCCGTTGGCGTATGCGGGGAAGCCGTAGAACGTCTTCGGCGCGAGGTCCGGGGCCTCCTCGGACACGAGCCGGTGGAACATCGTCGCGACCTCGGAGTCGATTCCCTCGAGCTCGTCGATGGCGCTCACGCACGCCTCCATCTCGCGCGCCAGCTTCGCCGCGCCCTTCAGACCCTTCGTCGATCGCAGCTCCTCGGCCCGCTGCTTCATCGCGGCCTTCTCGTCGTCGGAGAATCCGCCGTTCCCGTCGTTGCTCACCACCGGCTCCCTTCGCTCACCGCTGCCTTCGGACCTTACTCCGACGATGCGCAGCGTGCCCACTCGCGGAGGGATCTCCGGAACGGTATCGACAGCCGGGTCAGTGGGGCGCGTGGTACTCGGCTTCGCCGCGCTTCCAGTAGCCCTTGAC
>NZ_DEPK01000138.1:0-5367 GCF_002358725.1 Microbacterium sp. UBA3394 | reverse complement strand
TGGCGAGGTGCTGATGGATGGCGCGCCGATGCGCGCCCTGTCTCCGCGCGAGCTCTCCCGCCGGCGTGCGGTTCTGCCGCAGGAGAATCAGGTGGCCTTCGCGTTCACGGCCCGCGAGGTGATCGAGATGGGCCGCTCTCCCTGGATCGGCACGGTTCGCGCCGACCTCGACGTCGACGTGATGAGCCGGGCGATCCATCGTGCTGACGTCGGCCATCTGCTCGACCGCGAAGTGCCCTCGCTGTCCGGGGGCGAACGAGCTCGCGTCTCGCTGGCACGCGTGCTTGCGCAGGACACGGCCGTGGTGATGCTCGACGAGCCCACCGCCGCTCTGGATCTGAGGCATCAGGAGGACGTGCTCGGCACCGCGCGGGATATCGCCCGGGATGGCCGTGCCGTCGTGGTCGTGCTGCACGATCTCTCCCTCGCGGCCGCCTACGCGGACGACGTTGCGATGGTCGACCGTGGAACGGTGGCGGCGCACGGATCTCCGCAGACGGTGCTGACGCAGGATCGGGTCGAGGAGATCTACGGCACGCCGGTGCGCGTGGCGGCCGACCCCGATACGGGGCGGCCGCTCATCCTGCCGCGCCGAACGGTCGGCTGACAAGCTGCTGAGAATAGGTTAGGTTAACCTCAGCAAGGTTTGCCTAACCTCAAACTTTGACGCGCAACGGAGCGCATTCTCGTTCCCGTCCTTCCCGAGGAGTACCCGTGGATATTGCTGTGCGCGCACGTTGGCGCGCTCTGGCGAGCGTTCTCATCGCCGCCCTCATCGCCTCCGCCTCCATCGTCGGCGTCGCCCTTCCCGCGCACGCCGCGGTCGGCGTCACCGTCCCCGAAGCTCCCCGAGAGGGAGGCACGGTCACGGTGAGCGGCTCAGGCTTCGATCCGTCGGGGTTCGGCATCTACGTGGGACTGCGTGTCGTCGGTGCGGCTGAAGACACCTACACCGTGTGGATCGACGACACGAACACCGTGGGAGAGATCCCCGGCGTGGGTGCCACGGCTCCGATGAACGCCGACGGCTCCTTCGCCGTCGAGGTGTCCGTTCCCGCGTACGCCGAAGGCGTTTCGTACGCGATCGTCACGCGCGCGGCGCACGGTGTCGACGACCCGACGCAGGCGTCGACGACGCCCGTCGCGTACGCCGCGGCGCCGGAGCCGGAGCCGACCGTGGATCCCGAACCCGAGCCGACGACGGAGCCCGAGCCGGAGCCGACCGTCGACCCGACGCCGGAGCCCACTCCGACGACCTCTCCGACCCCTGAGCCGGAGCCGGTTGTGCCGACGCTGAGTGTGTCGGAGACGACGGGTCTGGATCCTGAGGGTGCGACGATCACCGTCACGGGTGAGGGGTACAGCACGGAGGCGCTGGCGATCTACGGACCTTCGGCTGGTCAGCCCGCGGGTGTGTATGCGCAGGTCGGCTGGCTCGCGGACACGTGGCGTCCGTCGGAGGGTGCGGCTTCGTCCGACCGTTCGAACGCGTACTCGGTGTGGGTGCAGGGTGCCAACGAGGTAGCGCCGTATGTGAAGTGGACTGACAACGGAGACGGCACCGCCGACTTCGTGTGGGAGGTCACGATCGATCAGGAGGCTCTCGCGGCGGAGGAGATCCCGGGTGGGCGCCTGGCGGTCTTCACGGTCGGTGCCGGTGGTGTCGTTCAGGCGGTGAACGAGCTCGCCGTCGACATCGCGTTCGCCGAGCCCGAGCCGGAGCCGGTCGGCCCGACGCTGACGGTCACTCCGGATGCCGATCTCGACCCGGCCGTCGAGAACATTCTCACGGTGAGTGGCGAGGGGTACGAGGGTGCGGGCGCTGTCAACGGCGTCTACGTGCTCTTCGGTGAGACTGCCGTGTGGTCAGGCGAGACGCCGCTGCCGAGCGATGGGTGGATCACCCAGGGATGGGTCATGCCCGCTCAGATCGTCGACGGTGCCTTCACGACGACGGTGACCGTTCCTGCGGGCTCGTTGGAGACCGGGGTGGACTACCAGGTGGCGACGAGCGCGGCGCACGGGCTCTCGCAGACCGACCGGTCGATGGATGCCTTCGCGGCCGTGACTGTCGCCGAGCCGACGGAGCCGTACATCGCCTTCCAGGGCGGCTCGACCGTCCGCCAGGGCGAAGAGCTGACCATCACGGCGGGCGGGCTGGAGGCCGGGACCACGGTCACCGCGACCGCGTTCTCCGACCCGGTCGTGATCGGGTCGCAGACGGTGACCGACTCCGGTCGTGCCTCGTTCGCGTGGACCGTGCCTGCGGACTTTCCGGTCGGCGAGCACCGCATCGAACTGTCCGCGGCGGGAGAGGTGATCGTCTCGGCTCCCTTCGTGGTCGAGTCGGCCGCCCAGCTGCCGACGGTCGACGCCGAGCCGGTCGCCGTCGACACCGCCGACGCCTGCGTGGCGAGCGCCGTCTCCGGAGCGACCCTGCAGTGGAGCGTGAAGGAGAGCTTCCGGTCCTACATCGACGGTCCGATCGCGAACGGTTCGTACTCGATCGGGTGGGGAGCGGGATCGGGCGCCTACAGCACCGAGACCGACCGCGGACTCGTCTCGTACGGCGGATCGGCCACCTTCACCGGCCACGACGGACTTCTGGACCTCACGATCTCCGGCCCGCGCATCCAGGTGCACAGTGCAACCTCCGCGTCGCTGATCGTCGACGTGCAGTCGGCGGGCTACAACGGCAGCCCTGACGTGAACGCCTCCGGCGTGGTCTTCGCGTCGCTGTCGTTGCCGGCGGCGGCGGAGTCCGGGTCGCAGGTCAGCTGGACGGGCGCCGCCGCCACCCTCACGGCCGCCGGCGCAGAGGCCTTCGCCGGCTTCTACGAGGCGGGCACAGCGCTCGACCCGGTGTCGTTCGCCTTCCCGCTGGGGGCGGAGGTCGAGTGCGACTCGACCACCGATGGAAGCCTCGCTGCCACGGGCGGCGAGCAGCAGGGCGGTCTCGCGTGGGCGGCCCTCGGAATGCTGATCGCCGGCGCCGCTCTGGTGGTCGCCCGCCGCCGCACGGCCGCATCGGCGCGATGAGACTCACGGCGCGTCGCCCCGGGTTCCGCGGCGCGCCGTGACACATCCCTCCGTCGGGTGTCCGCACTCGGCGGAGGGATCCTCGTCGTTGGGGAGGGGCACAGCCTCGAGTGGGATGATGGAGGCATGGACGAGAAGCTCACCGTGCGCCGCGCGCCCAAGTACGGCGTGTTCCTGGCCCTCGGCGCGGCCCTCGGCATCCTCGCCGCGATGATCCTCACCTTCTCCTTCAGCGGAACGTTCGACGAGAGCCCGAACACCGGGCTCGTCTACGACCAGGGGCAGGTCTTCGGCTTCCTCCTGCTGATCTGCATTCCCGTCGGTCTCGCCGTGACGGGAGGCCTCGCGCTCGTCCTGGACCGCACGGTCGGACGCCGCACCCGATCGGTGCGCGTCGACCACACGGTCGACCACGACGACGAATAGGGCATTGTCCCCGCGTCGGCGCGGGGCGAGAATGGGGGCATGAGCCGCGCGAGGCTCGGCCTCACCCCCGAAGACGACGGACACGAACACGTCGTCCATGAGGAGTGGGATTCGGTGCGGGTCCGGCGAGCCCCGAGAGTCGGCCGGATCATGGGAACGGGCCTGGTCGCAGG
The DNA here is from genome assembly GCF_002358725.1 of Microbacterium sp. UBA3394. Lineage (NCBI taxonomy): Bacteria > Bacillati > Actinomycetota > Actinomycetes > Micrococcales > Microbacteriaceae > Microbacterium > Microbacterium sp. UBA3394. Next base: position 1,729 of record NZ_DEPK01000138.1, on the reverse strand, counting down.
GTTCCTCGTCGCCGTCGTTCTGACCATGACGTCGGCGGCCGACCCCGACGGCCCGATGTCCACGGGCCTGTCCGGTGTCATGCGCGTCTTCGGGGTCATGGCGATCCTCTCGATCGGCGCCGGTCTCCTCCTGGCGGGCCTGGTCGTCATCGTGCTCGACCGATTCACCTCCCCCCGCGGCCGTTCGGGCGTGGCCGAGCACGCCACGACGCTGACCGACGACCTCGTCTCGCCGATGACGGATGAGATCCCGCAGTGGGTCCGCGACGCCGACGAGATCGATCCCGATCGGCGGTGACCTGAGGGGCGGACCGGTTCAGGCCAGCTCGGCGATGATCGGATGGATGGCCGCGTCGAATGCGGCGACGTCTCCTCGCAGCCCATCGGTCACCGCGATCGTGAGCGATCCGATCCACCACACTCCGCGCTGCGTGAGCGGGAGCACCTGCACGTTCAGTTCGAAGGAATGCGCGCGCCGCCCCACCTGTCTCTCGTGCTCGGCGATCGCGCTGGCGTAGGCGCGATAGGCGGAGTGGGTGCCGCTGGCCGACGCATGGCGGTATCGCTCGGCCGCGGACTGCGAATACGCCAGCGCCGCCTCCGCGTGCGGGGCCACCGCGCGTCGCAGCACGTCGCTGCCTTCGACCGGCAGCGCCAGCAGCGTCTCGAAGTCCTCGACGAGATCCAGCGGAACGGTCGAGGGATGCGCCTGCGGCTCGACCGTCATCGCCCAGTACTCCCGCCACTCGCGTTCGAGGCGCAGATGGCGCTCGTCCGGCATCGGCGGAACGACGCTCGGCACGCCCCGTAGCGCCGGGAGCTCATCGGGCGAGCGGATGCCCAGCGCCTGGCGCAGGTAGAGCGCGAGCAGCACCGGCCGGCTCGCGTCTTCGCGAACCCTCCAGTCCGGCCCCCCGGCGTTCATGCGGCCATTGTAGGGCCGGGCGGGTCGCCGGCATCGGGGTAGGCTGTCCCCGTGGCCTCTCCCTCGAGCGAAGCCGCCGCGAACCCCTACGCCCAAGCCGGTGTCGACACCGCAGCCGGTGACCTCGCGGTAGAGCTGATGAAGTCCGCCGTCCGACGCACCCACGGTCCCGAGGTGCTCGGCGGCGTCGGCGGATTCGCGGGGCTGTTCGACGCCTCCGCGATCCGCGAGTACCATCGCCCGCTGCTGGCGACGAGCACCGACGGCGTCGGCACGAAGGTCGCGATCGCGCAGGCGATCGACAAGCACGACACGATCGGCATCGACCTCGTCGGCATGGTGGTCGACGACATCGTCGTGGTGGGCGCGAAACCGCTCTTCATGACCGACTACATCGCGTGCGGCAAGGTCGTGCCCGAGCGCATCGCCGACATCGTCGCGGGCATCGCGCACGGCTGCTCCGAGACCGGCACCGCCCTGGTCGGCGGCGAGACCGCCGAGCACCCGGGGCTGCTCGGTCCGGCCGACTACGACGTCGCGGGAGCGGCCACCGGCGTCGTCGAAGCGGATGCGGTGCTCGGCGCAGAGCGCGTGCGCGCCGGCGACGTCGTGCTCGCGCTCGCCTCGAGCGGCCTGCACTCCAACGGATACAGCCTCGTGCGGCACATCGTCTCCGGAGCGGGCCTGCAGTACGGCGACCGCGCCGCCGACTTCGAAGACGCCACGTGGGGCGACGTGCTGCTGGAGCCCACGCGGCTGTACACGCGGCCACTCCTCGATGCCATCGCCGAGACCGGCGACGCC
>NZ_DEPK01000277.1:826-12211 GCF_002358725.1 Microbacterium sp. UBA3394 | reverse complement strand
CTCGTTAACAGGAGGAACCAGAGCTGATGGCTGACGACGACGACCGCGAGCGCCCTCGTCGCCCTCGCTACACCTCGAATGACCGAAACACGCCCGCCCGGGGCGATCGGAAGCCGTATCAGAAGCGTGATGGTGACCGCTCGTACGGGAACCGGGATGATCGGAAGCCGTATCAGAAGCGTGACGGCGACCGCTCGTACGGGAACCGGGATGACCAGAAGCCGTATCAGAAGCGTGACGGCGACCGTTCGTACGGCAAGCGCGTCGACCGTGGTCCTCGCCGCGACGCCGAGCCGCGGGAGCCGCGCGCGCCGCGACGCGACGTGCCCGAGATCCCCGAGGAGATCACAGCACGTTCTCTGCCGAACGCGGCGCGGAACGAACTGAAGACACTGAGCAAAGAGAACGCCGACGCCGTCGCACGCCACCTTGCCATGGCAGGTCTGCTGATCGACGACGACCCGGCACTGGCTCACCGCCACGCGCTCGAGGCGAGTCACCGTGCCGGTCGGATCGCGGTCGTGCGCGAGACCGTCGCCATCACCGCCTACGCCGTCGGCGACTACGCTCTGGCCCTGCGCGAACTGCGCACGTACCGACGAATTAGCGGCAAGGACGACCAGATCGCGCTGCAGGTCGACAGCGAGCGCGGTGTCGGCCGCGCCGACCGTGCGCTCGAGGTGGGGCGGTCGGTCGATCGCGACAAGCTGCCGACGGCGGCGCGTGTCGAGCTCGCGATCGCGATGTCGGGCGCGCGTCTGGATGTGGGCGAGACGGAGCGCGCGCTCCTCGAGCTCGACATCCCCGAACTCGACCCCGACCGTGCGTTCGAGTGGAGCCCGGCGCTGTTCGCCGCCCGCGCGGCCGTTCTGGAGGAACTGGGACGAGCGGAGGAAGCCGAGGAGTGGTACCGCCGTGCCACGATCGCCGCCGAGGCGCTGGACGACGCCAGCGGGTTCGAGGCAGGTGAGACCGTCTGGGTCGACGAGGTCGAAGAGGAAGAGGACGCCGAGGCCTCCGACCGCGCGCAGCCTGACGGCGATGCGTCTGTCGAACCGGCGACGGGCGACGATCACCCTCAGGTCTGATCCGGCACGAGCAGGATCTTCCCGTTGGTGCCGCGCTCGACGTCTTCGTGTGCGCGAACCGCATCGCGAAGGGCATAGCGCGGGCCGAGCTCGACCGTGAAACCGCCCGCCGCGATCAGTCCCAGCGCGACGGGAATCGCTTCGCGTCGCCACGCGCGCTGCTGATCGGTGAGGCCGCGCGCTGCGCCGCCGGCGTAGGCCTGGATGCCGTACCGGGGTGCATCGGCCCCGCGTACCAGAGTCGCCACGCGTGAGCGGTCGTGCACGACCTCGACCGACGCCGCAAGCGCTTCGTCGGTCCCCGCACAGTCGAGGGCCACATCGATCCGCGTCCCCGCGGCCCGGACTCGCTCCACGAGGCCGGGTCCGTAGGCCACCGGAACGGCGCCGAGCGCGCGCACGCGGTCGGCGCGTCGCTCCGACGTCGTGGCAAGAACATCCGCGCCCCATCGCACCGCGAACTGGATGACGGCCTGCCCGACCGCACCCGAGCCGCCGTGCACGAGCAGGCGATCACCGGGTCCGACGGCCAGCGAACGAAGCGCTTGATACGCCGTCGCGACCGGAATGCCGATCGCCGCGCCGGTCTCGGCGTCGACGGCGGGCGGGCGGAGCGTGAGGGCGGAGGCGGGCACGATCACCTCCTCGGCGTAGGTTCCCTGCGCGCCGCTGACCACCACCGGCATCCCGGGGCGGAACCCCGCCACGTCGGCGCCGACGGCCAGCACGATCCCGGCTCCATCGGAGCCCACCCGTCGTCGGCCCTTCATCGGTGGCGATGCCCGCAGTCCGCTTCGGAGTTTCGCGTCGATCGGGTTCACGCCCGCCGCCTCGACGCGGACCGCCACCTCCCCGGCAGCGGGGTCGGCTGACCCGACCTCGGCGTACTCAAGGACCTCGGGACCGCCGAGCCGGCGGTGGAAGACGGCGTGTGGCATCTGCATCCTCTCGATCATTGCCCGCGGAGGGCTTTGCCGATGCGCTGCGCCGAGACCGGCTCAGCGGTGCCGAGGGCCTGCGCGAACAGGCTCACGCGGTACTCCTCCAGCATCCACCGCACGCGGACGAGGCTGTCGGGGGAGGAGGGGGCGAGGGGGATCGTGCCACCGGCGTCGGCGAAGGCGGCGGCGGACCGCTCGTACTCGCTCTGGCGCTGGCGATCGCGCCCGGGATTGTCGGCGAGCCCCGTCACACGGTCGCGTGCTCCCTGGAGATAGCGGGGCAGATGCGTCAGCCGGGTGACGCCGACGCGTGAGAGGAATCCGGGGAAGACGAGGCCGGCCAGCTGCGCCTTCACGTCGTTCAGCGCCCCGAGGAGAGTGAGGGAGTTCTGGCCTTTCACGGCCTTCTCGACATCCCGCGAGAGGGTGATGATGCGGGCGGCGAGCGACACCACCGAGAAAGTCTCGTCGACGACGACCGCCGCATACGCGTCGCGCGCCTTCTCGAACGCGGCCTGCGACCGCGGGGCCTCGCGCCCGACCTCGCCGAGTACCCGGTCGGCGACGGCGAGGCGGGCATCCTCGATGAGCGCCTTCGCCGACGGGTAGGGGGAGGCCGCGAGGGCGAGCTTCTCGGTGCTGGTCAGATGGTCGAGCACGTACGACGCGGGAGAGGCGACGGCGCGCAGCAGGAGGCGGCGCGCTCCGCGGTGCGTGGCGATCGCCGCCGCCTCGGCCGAGGTCTCGATGCGGAGCGAGACCGTGTCGCCGTCGTCGACGACGGCGGGATAGCCGCGGACGACACCCCCCGCGACCTTGCTGTCGACGACGGCCGGAAGATCCCCGAAGTCCCAGGACGTTATCCCGCTGCGTTCGGCGAACCCCACTGATGAGGCGCCTGTCACGCCCGTGCCGTCGGGCCGCGGCGCAGCGGCCGCGACCGACGCGGGTGCGGCGGCACGCTCGACCGATCGAGCGACCGAAGACCGCGCCCGGTCCGCGAGCCGGCGCTGCAGGTCCGTTAGATCGCGACCGGAGCCCGCCGTGCGCCCCCGCGCGTCGACGGCGCGAAAGGACATCAGCAGGTGCGGCGGCACGCGTTCGAGGTCGAAGTCGTCGTCGCTGACGGGCTGGCTCGCGACACGTCGGATGCGGTCGGCGAGCGCGCGCCGCAGCGAGACCGGTGGGCGTCCGTCGTTCGATTCCGGCCCGTCGGCGGCGATCTCACCGGCGAAGGTCGCCGCCCAGTCCGCGGCAGGCACCACATGGCGCCGGATCGATTTGGGCAGGGATCGGATGAGCGCGGTGATGAGCTCGTCGCGCAGGCCCGGCACCTGCCAATCGAAGCCGGTCGGCTCCAACTGCGCGAGCAGGGCCAGGGGGATCACGACCGTCACCCCGTCGTCGGGCGCGCCCGGCTCGAAGCGGTACGCGAGGGAGAGCACCTGGTCGCCCTGGCGCCACCGTGCGGGGAAGTCGTGCTCGCCGCGGCGACCGGCGTCGTCGCGGAGATCCGCTTCGGTCATGTCGAGCAGACGCGGCGTGCGCGCCGACGTCTCCTTCCACCACGCCTCGAACGATCGGGTGTCGAAGACGTCTCGTGGCACCCGGTTGTCGTAGAAGACGTAGACGGCCTCGTCGCCGACGAGGATGTCGCGACGACGCTCGCGCTCCTCGACCTTCTCGAGGCGGCGACGCAGCTCGAGGTTGCGGCGCTCGAAGGCGGTGAGGCGCTTGTCCAGATGGCTCGTCTCCCACTCGCCCTCCACGAGCGCGTGGCGAAGGAACAGCTCACGAGCCAGCGGTCGGTCGAATCGGGCGAGCTGCACGCGGCGTTTCGGGATGATCTCCACACCGAAAAGGGTCACCTTCTCGTATGCCGAGGCTGCTCCCTGCGACCTCGACCAGTGCGGCTCGCTCACCTGCCGCCGGGCCAGGTCCCCGGCGAGGGACTCCGCCCACGCCGGGTCGACCGCGGCGACGGTCCGCGCGAACAGGCGGGAGGTCTCCACCAGCTCCGCCGCCATGACCGCCGACGGGCGCTTCTTGCGGACGCCCGAACCGGGGAAGATCGAGAAGCGGGTGCCGCGCGCGCCGAGGTACTCGGCCTTGGTCGATGCGCCCCTGGCCGAGCGGCCGCGCGCATCCCGGCCCACGTCGCTGCGCGTGTCGAGGATGCCGAGGTGGGAGAGCAGCCCCGCCAGAATGGCGCGATGCACGGCATCGGGGTCGGCGGCATCGCCGGCGGGACGACCGTGCGAGCGTCTCCGGCCCAGGAGGGCGCGCAGCTGACGGTGGACGTCCATCCACTCCCGCACCCGCACGTAGTTCACGAACTCCGCACGACACATGCGCCGGAACGCGCTCGAGCCCAGTTCGGCCTGTTTCTCCTGGAGGTACTGCCAGAGGTTCAGCAGTGCGAGGAAGTCGCTGGTCGGATCGGCGAAGCGCGCATGGAATCCGTCCGCCTTGGCGCGCTCGGCCTCCGGACGCTCCCGCACATCCTGGATCGACATCCCGGCGACGATGGGGAGGACCTGGTCGAGGACCTCGGTGCGCTCGGCCTCCACGAGCATCCGTGCGAACCGGGGGTCGATCGGCAGTCGCGCGATCCGTTTGCCGATATCGGTCAGGCGGGCGCCGTCATCGCCGCGGCCGGGCCCGCGCACGGCACCGAGCTCGACGAGCAGGTCGAAGGCGGCTTTCACACCGCGGGAGTCCGGGGGAGTGAGGAACGGGAAGGCGGAGATGTCTCCGAAGCCGAGGGAGAGCATCTGCAGCACCACCGAGGCGAGACTGGTGCGCAGGATCTCGGGCTCGGTGAACTCCGGGCGCGTGGCGAAGTCTTCCTCGGCGTACAGGCGGACGGCGATTCCCGGTGCCGTGCGGCCCGCGCGTCCGGCCCGCTGCTGGGCCGACGCCTGCGACACCGGTTCGATCGGAAGGCGCTGGATCTTGCTGCGAGCGCTGTATCGCGAGATGCGGGCGGTGCCGGTGTCGATGACGTACCTGATCCCGGGAACGGTGAGGCTCGTCTCGGCGACGTTCGTCGCCAGGATGACGCGGCGTCGGACCCCGGCGACGTGCGAGCGCTCGAAGACGCGGTGCTGCTCGGCGGCCGAGAGCCGTCCGTACAGCGGGAGCACCTCGGTCGGTGAGGCGTCTTTCGCGTACATGCCGCGAACCGCATCCATCGCATCCCGGATCTCCGCCTCGCCCGGCAGGAACACCAGCACGTCGCCTGCCGGCTCGCGGTCGAGCTCCCGCAGGGCGCGGGTGAGTCCGTCGATGTCGTCGGACTCGTCGTCTGCCGCGTCGGTCCGCGGGCGGTAGCGCACCTCGACCGGATAGGTGCGACCGGACACCTCGACGATCGGTGCCGGATCGCCCTGCCGGTCGGCGAAATGCTTCGCGAAGCTCTCCGGGTCGATCGTCGCGCTCGTGATCACGACCTTGAGGTCGGGGCGCCGGGGGAGGATGCGGGCGAGGTAGCCGAGCAGGAAGTCGACGTTCAGCGACCGCTCGTGGGCCTCGTCGACGATGATCGTGTCGTAGCGGCGCAGCATCCGATCGCGATGGATCTCGTTCAGGAGGATCCCGTCGGTCATGAGGGCGATGCGGGTGTCGTCGGAGACCGCGTCGGTGAAGCGCACCTTGTATCCGACCGTGGATCCCAGCGGCACCTGCAGCTCTTCGCTCACGCGCTCGGCGATCGTCCGCGCGGCGATGCGTCGCGGCTGGGTGTGGGCGATCGAGGTGCGTCCGAGCTCCAGGCAGATCTTCGGCAGCTGCGTCGTCTTGCCCGACCCGGTGGCTCCGGCGACGATCACGACCTGGTGGTCGCGGATGGCCGCGGCGATCTCATCGCGTGCCGCGCTGACGGGCAGCTCGGACGGATACGAGATGACGGGCTCGGGCGCGGACATAGCCCTCCATCGTACGACGTGCGTGTGCGGGAGGCGGCGTGCAGCGGGTACCGTGGAGGGGTAGACCTACGAGGAGGCCGCCGCGTGTTCATCCTGTCCCTTCTGCTGTTCGTCGGTGGCATTGCCCTGCTGGGGCTGGCGATCTCTCTGCCCGTGGCTCCGGGCGTCTTCTTCGCGCTCGGCATCCTGGTGCTCTCCCTCGGCATCGCCCTGCCGATCCACTTCGGCGGCACCCCGGGAGCTGCCGGGCGCTGGTCGATCTCGCGCAAGGATTCCTGACCCCGCGTCGTTCGCTTCGTCAAGGGGCATTCGTCGGGCGCCGGCCCTCCTAGGCTGGGGGGATGGCGAACATTCCCCACATCGAACTCAACGACGGTCACCGCATCCCTCAGCTGGGCTACGGTGTCTTCCAGGTTCCGGCCGATGACACCGAGCGCGCCGTGAGTGAGGCGCTCGAGGTCGGCTACCGTCACATCGACACCGCCGCGATCTACGGCAACGAAGAGGGCGTCGGCGCGGCCATCGCCGCGTCGGGCATCGCGCGCGACGACCTCTTCGTGACCACGAAGCTCTGGAACGACCGACACGACGCGGACGAGCCCGACGCCGCCGTCGCCGAGAGCCTGGAGAAGCTCGGCCTCGAGGCGGTCGACCTCTACCTCGTGCACTGGCCCACTCCCGCGAAGGACAACTTCGTGCACGCGTGGGAGAAGATGATCGGCATCCGCGAGCGCGGGCTCGCCCGCAGCATCGGCGTCTCGAACCACCTCGTCGAGCACCTCGACCGCATCGTCGAGGCGACCTCGGTCGTGCCCGCGGTGAATCAGATCGAGCTCCACCCGGCGTATCAGCAGCGCGAGATCACCGCGTGGGCGGCTGATCACGGAACCGTCATCGAGTCGTGGGGCCCGCTCGGACAGGGCAAGTACGACCTGTTCGGAGCCGAGCCGATCGTCGCGGCGGCCGAGGCGGTCGGAAAGACGCCCGCTCAGGTCGTGCTGCGGTGGCACCTGCAGAAGGGTTTCGTGGTGTTCCCGAAGTCCGTGCGGCGCGCGCGTCTGGAGGAGAACATCGATGTCTTCGGGTTCACGCTCGACGAGCAGCAGATGGCCGCGATCGACGCGATGGACCCGGGCGACGGCAGCGGCCGCGTGAGCGCCCACCCCACCGAGGTCAACTGACTCATCCGGCCCCGCCCGCTCCCGCGAGGCGGGGCCGGATAAAATGCACCGATGAGCACCGAGAGCGCCTACTGGTACGGCGAGGATCGTGACGACCGCCGCGAGCGTGCCGTCGCCCTGCTCCAGGCGTTCCGGCTCTATCGTGCGGCCGAGGTCGCGATGCGGCGTCGCACGCGTGAAGCGATGTCGATGGGCGAGAACGACCTGCTCGTGCTCCGCTATCTCCTCCGGGCGCAGCGCGAGGGGCGGCGCGTCTCACCGAGCGAGCTCACGCGATATCTCGGGGTGTCCACCGCGTCGATGACGGCAATCATCGACCGGCTCGAGAAGTCACGCCACGTGCGGCGGGAACGCCACGAGACGGACCGGCGCAGCATCCACGTCATCCCCACCGCGGAGACCGACCACGAGGTGCGGGCGACCCTCGGCAAGATGCACGAGCGGATGCTCGCGGCCGTCATCGACATGACCCCCGAAGAGGACCGGATCGTGACCGAGACGCTCGCCCGCCTGCAGGCAGCGGTCGACCAGGTCGACGCCGAGCCGACGGCGGACTGACTCAGCCCGCGGATGCCGCGCGCAGGTGCGTCACCTGCGCGCGCGCGACCTCGACGCCGAACACCATCTCGAGGGCGGCTTCGAACTCATCCATGCGCCCCGCCGCGGCGAACTCGCGCGCTCGGACCGAGGGCGTGTGCGAGAGCACGCCCGCGAGGTGGCGGAGCGCCGCCTCGGCGCGCGCATCCGACCCGTCGCCCCGGAGCCGGCCGAGCTCCGCGTGCAGGATGTCCTGGATGTGGCGGCGCACCGCCACGATCGCCGGGGCCGCATCGCGCTCCGCGGTGAAGGCGGCAACGGCCGAACCGACGACCTCGTGCGCGCCCGCGCCGAGTTCCGGCAGCGCGGCGTGTCGACCGATGAGCTCGAGGTCCAGGAGCTCCACACCCTCGAGCGCGCCGACCTCCGGGTCGATGTTGCGGGGGAGACCGAGATCGACGAACAGGCGTCGCGAGGTGTCGACGACGTCGTCGGCGGTGATGACATAGCGCGCGGTGCAGGTGATCACGAGTTCCGCGTCGCGGATCGCCGCGCGCAGATCGGTCTCGGCGCGCACACCGTAGCGGGCGGCGAAGCGTTGCGCGCGACCGGTGGCGGAGTAGACCCGCACATCGCCGGCGCCGCGCGCCTGCAGCGCGGCGATGGTGGTGGCGGCGTAGCTGCCGGTCCCCACCAGGAGGACCGGAACGGACGCCCAGTCGGAGATGCGGCTCTCGGCGAGATCGAGGGCGAGGCGCGCGAGCGAGCGGCCGGCGGCACCCATGTCGGCCCTCGCGCGGACTTCGCGGGTGGCGTGAGCCGCCCGCTGGAAGGCCTGCTCCAGTGCCGGGCTCGTGGTCCCCGCGGTGCGTGCATCGCGAAGCGCCCGCTGCACCTGACCGGTGATCTCCTCCTCGCCGACGACCATCGACTCCAGGCCCGAGCTCACCGAGAAGAGGTGCTGCACGACGTCGTCGCCGGCGAACGACTCCGCGCTCTCGCGCACGCTTCCCGCATCCGCGCCGATCGTGTCCGCCAGCGTCTCGAGGACGGCCTCGCGCGCGAGCGCACCGGGCGCGGCGAGCGGTTCGTCGATCTCGAGATACGCCTCGAAGCGGTTGCACGTGGACAACACGACGGCGCCGCGCACGAAGGGGTGCGCGGCGACGAGTTCGGCGCCAGTGGACTCGCTCACACGCGAGATGCGGTCGAGGACGTCGAACTCGGTGTTGCGATGGCTGGCCGTGAGACAGAACAGCACCCATCCATCGTAACGTCCGATCCTGAGGGTGTGCGCGAGGACGTAGCCTGGAGGGGTGTCATCCGCCCTGTCCCTCCTGCCCGTCGGGCACCCCTTGACGGACGGCAGAACCGCACGTTCGCCCCTCGTCCGGGCCGCACGCGGTGATCGGCCCGAGACGACCCCGGTCTGGTTCATGCGGCAGGCGGGACGCTCGCTGCCGGAGTACCGGCAGTCACGCGCCGGCGTCGACATGCTCGAGGCGTGCCTGCGCCCGGAGCTGGCCGCGGAGATCACCCTGCAGCCGGTGCGCCGCCACGGTGTCGATGCCGCGGTCTTCTTCAGCGATATCGTCACCCCCGTGCTGCTCGCCGGCGTCGACGTCTCGATCGTCCCCGGCCGGGGGCCGGTGCTCGCGGAGCCGGTGCGCACCGCCTCCGACGTGCTCGCGCTCCGGCCGATCGACCCCGCCGTGCTGCAGCCGATCTCGGAGGCGGTCGCGCTCGTCGTGGCGGAACTCGGAGACATCCCGCTGGTCGGATTCGGCGGTGCCCCGTACACGCTCGCGAGCTATCTCGTCGAGGGAGGCCCGAGCAAGGAGCAGCTGCGCACTCGCGCCCTGATGAAGACCGACCCGCACACGTGGGCCGCGCTGCTGAACTGGTGCGCCGATGTCACCGGCGCCTTCGTGCGTGCGCAGGTGCAGGCGGGGGCGAGCATCGTGCAGCTGTTCGACTCGTGGGCCGGTTCGCTCTCGCGCGCCGACTACCAGCGGCGCGTCGCCCCGCACACGCGCCGCGCATTCGATGCCCTCCGCGGTTTCGACGTGCCGAAGATCCACTTCGGTCTCGGCCTGTCGGAGGTGCTCGATCTCGTGCCGCCGCTGGGAGCGGACGTCGTCGGCGTGGACTGGCGGCTGCCGCTCGGTGTCGCCGCGACGCGCATCGGCCGTCCGCTTCCCCTGCAGGGCAACATCGACCCCGCCCTGCTCACGGCGCCGTGGCCCGTGCTCGCCGCCCACGTCGACGACGTGCTCGCGCGCGGGGCCGACCTGCCCGGCCACATCCTCAACCTCGGTCACGGCGTGCCGCCGGAGACCGATCCGACCGTCCTGACCCGAATCGTGGAGTATGTGCATGGCCGCTGAGAACACCGCCCCGACCGCCGACCAGAACGAGGCGGGCGCGCAGACCCACTACGGCCTGTGGGCGGTCTTCCGCCGCGATCCGCACCCGGCCGAGCCGCTCCCCGGAGCCGTCGCCGCCGTCGACGCCGTCGCGTCGATCGATTCGCTGCGGGCCGTGTACGACGTCTCGGGCCTGCGGGCGGATGCGGACGTGCTCGTGTGGCTGACCGGTCATACCGCCGAGGGGCTGCAATCCGATCTGCGCACGCTCCGGCGCTCGCGCGAATTCGCGCCGCTGCTGCCGACCTGGAATGCGATGGGCGTGCACCGCGACGCCGAGTTCAGCCGCGACCACTCGCCCGCGTTCGCCCGCGGCCTGCCGCCCAAGGAGTGGGTGACGGTGTATCCCTTCGTGCGCAGCTACGAGTGGTACCTGCTCCCGCCCGAGGAGCGCGGCGCGATGCTCGGGGAGCACGGACGCATGGGGCGCGACTTCCCCCAGGTGCAGAGCAACACCGTCGCCTCCTTCGCGCTCGGCGACTACGAGTGGCTTCTCGCCCTCGAAGCCGACGATGTCATCGACCTCGTCGATCTCATGCGCTACCTCCGCAAGACCGAAGCCCGACGCCACGTGCGCGAAGAGGTGCCCTTCTTCACCGGTCGTCGCATCGACGTCGCCGACGTCGCCGACGTCGTGAGCTGATCGCGATGGCGCTGCGCATCGGCACGCGGGCGAGTGCGCTCGCCATGACCCAGGCGGGCACCGTCGCCGACATGCTCGGCGCCGAGCTGGTGCCGATCGTCTCCGAGGGCGACACCTCGACCGCATCCCTCGCATCGCTCGGCGGCACCGGGGTCTTCGCCACGGCTCTGCGCGAGGCGCTGCGGCGCGGCGAGGTGGATGCGGTGGTCCACTCCTACAAGGATCTGCCGACGGCTGCCGAACCCGGACTGGTGATCGCCGCGGTCCCGCCGCGCGCCGATCCCCGCGACGCGCTGTGCGCACGTGACGGCATGACCCTCGAGGAGCTCCCACCCGGCGCTGCGGTGGGCACCGGATCGCCGCGTCGTCGCGCTCAGCTGGCGATGCGCCGGCCCGATCTGCATCTCGTCGACATCCGCGGCAACATCGACACCCGGCTCGGTCGCGTCGGACACGAGGATCCGGAGCGCGCGCTCGACGCGGTCATCCTCGCGGCCGCCGGCCTCGAGCGGATCGGTCGCCTGGACGCGGCCACGGAACTGTTCGACCTCGACCGCTGGCCGACCGCGCCGGCTCAGGGCGCGCTCGCCGTCGAGGTGCGCGCGGGCGACGAGCATCTCGTGCGGCGCATCGACCACGCGGC
>NZ_DEPK01000277.1:0-448 GCF_002358725.1 Microbacterium sp. UBA3394 | reverse complement strand
GGGTGCGCCGCGCCGATCGCCGCGATGGCCTTCGTCGAGGACGGCCTGCTGTTCCTCACCGCCCGTGTCTACCGCCCCGACGGCGGCGAGATGATCGACAGTTCGCGCGCCATGCCGATCGACGCCGATGCGCCGGCGGAGCTCGCCACCCTCGTGGGCGTCGATCTCATCGAACGAGGCGCCGCCCGGATCGCACCGCTCGATCCGACGGTGCCGAACGCGCCCGACGCCCCGTAGCGAAGGAGAAACCGTGACCGGACCCCGCATCCGTCCTCGCCGTCTGCGCGCAACGCCCGCGTGGCGGCACCTGCAGCGTGAGACGCGCCTGGACGCCTCTCAGCTCGTGCTGCCGATGTTCGTCGCCGAGGGAGCGGTCGAAGCCCGCCCGATCTCCTCAATGCCGGGTGTCGTGCAGCATTCGACGGACACGTTCCGGGCGGCTCTGCAC
>NZ_DEPK01000192.1:0-34850 GCF_002358725.1 Microbacterium sp. UBA3394 | reverse complement strand
TTTCACCCGGGGAGCAGGGGGCGGCCCTCGTAGAACGTCTGGAGCACCACCGTCGTGCGGGTGCTCACCGAGGCGGCGAGGCGGATCTCGCGCACGAGCGTCTCGAGATGACGCGGCGTGGCGACCCGCACGAACAGCATGTAGCTGGCGGCACCTGCGATCGAATGGCACGCCTCGATCTCGTCGAGGTGCTCCAGCAGCTCCGGCGCGTTGTCGGGCTGGGCCGGATCCAGCGGGGTGATCTCGATGAACGCCGCCAGGGGCCGACCCACCGCCTCCGGGTCGACGACCGCGCGATAGCCGGCGATCACACCCCGCGCCTCCAGCTTGCGTACACGCGCCTGCACCGCCGAGACCGACAGACCGACCGCGGCCGACAGATCGGCCAAGGTACCTCGCGGGTCGAGGGAGACAGCACGCACGACGCGCGCATCCGTCTCGTCATCGAGCCGGACGCCGACCGGAGGAACGTCTGCTGCCATCCCGCAATGGTACGCGTCGAAGCGGTATGCAGCAGGAAAATTTCCGGTTCATGAACGATATTGCGGAAGCAAATCTAGACTCGCGGCACATCGATGATCGGAGGCTCCGTTGTCCGCGCCCACGCTCGCCCCTCGCTTCACCCCCGTCGACCGGGCCGACCGTGCCGAGATGTCGGCTGCCTGGCTCGCTCTGAGAGACGCCGCGACCGCCCTGCAGACGCTGCAGGCGACCGACGGTTCCATCCCTGATGCGTCGCAGCATGCCACCGCCCACGCCCACCTCGAGACGATCGTGTGCGCTATCGAGGCTCTCGCGCCTGCTTTCCCCCACGACGCCGACTACCTCGCCGCCTCGGCGCTGGACGCGCGACGGTGGGCCGGTGAGAACTTCGGCGTGCCGGACTTCCTCGACTCCCTCGTCGCATTCCAGCCGCAGCGGCATCGCATCGACGGCGTGCGCCACCTCGTGGTGTTTCCGATGTACACCCAGAACGGCTCGCCGGACCGCCATCTCGAGGCGCTGATCGTCGAGGCGATCTGGCCCGAGGCGATCGCGCGGCTGGAGGCCGACTACACCAACCGGCTGTTCGTGTCGCTGCGCCTGATCGACTTCACGCCCGGATACGACACCAACTCCGCGGTGCTGTTCCCCGAGACGATCGCCATGCGCGAGATCCCGGCCTTCACGTGGGGCGCGATCTTCCAGGACCGCGAGGCGGCGCGCTTCCGACGGGTCACCCGGTCGGCGGCCGAGATCACGAAGCTGGAGCTCCCCCCGGAGGCCGCGCGCATGCTCGATGACCAGGAGCTCACCGAACTCACGTTCGTGATGTGGGACCTCATCCACGACCGCACGCACATGCGCGGCGACCTGCCATTCGATCCGTTCATGATCAAACAGCGCATGCCGTACTTCCTCTACTCCCTGGAGGAGCTGCGGTGCGACCTCACCGCCTTCCGGGAGTGCGTCGCGCTCGAAGCCCGCTACGCGAAGCGCGACGACCTCGACGACACCGAAAGACGGCTGCTCGAACACGCCCGGCTCGTGCAGTACGCCGTGATCTTCGACCGCATCTTCCGATTCGCCGTGACCGGCTCTCGCGTGCGCAACTACGACGGACTGGGCGGACAGCTGCTGTTCGCGTGGCTGCACCAGCGCCGCGTGCTGCACTGGACCGACACCGCCCTCACCGTCGAGTGGGAAGAGGTCGCCGCCGCCGTGCTCGCACTGGGAGACGCCGTCGACGACCTGTACTGGCGCTCGATCGACCGCCCGAAGACCGCTCACTGGCTCGCCGCCTACGACCTCGTGAGCTCGGTCCTCACGCCGAACCCCGCCTCACGGTGGGCACGCGGGCTTTCGGACGAGATCCTCGCGGGTCCGCCGCGCGGCTACACCGACGCGGTGCTCGAAGACGAGTTCCCCCTGTCGATGTTCTACGAGGCGCTCGAGAAGAAGATGCGGCCCGTCATCGCATCCACGAGCGGAATCCGCGGCACGGATGCGTGACGGCGGCGTGACGGAACCGTGCGCGTGACGGCAGCGTGCTCGTGACGGCGGCGTGACAGGCGCCCTCGCTCACGTGCCGGGCTGCGGCACCGGACCCGTGGGCGGGGACGGATCCGCTGCCACCGGCACCGATTCCTGCGCGCCGGCGTACTCCGCCGAGAGCGTTCGATAGGACCGGGTCGTGAAGGCCAGGAGCGCGATGACCACCATCGCCAACCCGGCGAAGAAGAACACCATCGCGATGCCGCGCGCCTGCCCGTCACCCAGCAGCCACCCCCACGCGGCGGTGCCCGCCGGCGAATCCATGTAGGGGATGATCGCGAACTCGGCGATGGGGGCGATGAGGAACGCCGTGACCGGAGCCGCCGCCGACTCGAACGCGGCCGCGAAACCGAACACGCGACCCTGGCGCGCGTAAGGGACGACCTTCTGGATGACGGTCTGCTCGGCCGCCTCGACGGCGGGAATCAGCATCATGTAGACCCAGATGCCCAGCGCGTACAGCCACCACCAGTCCCGGATGGTGAAGACGGCGCCGAGCACGCCCATCGCCACCACGACCAGCAGCATCGTGCGGATCGGATTGCGACCGAGGCCGAATTTCGCGATGACGAGTCCGCCGATGATGAATCCGGTCGCGGCGACGCCGAACACGACGCCCCAGATCTCCACCTCGAACAGGGTCAGCCCGTACGGGTCCATCAGCGCCATGTAGACCCCGCCGATGAGGTTGTTGAAGGTGGAGAAGATGATGAGGGCGAACAGGCC
This sequence comes from Microbacterium sp. UBA3394, assembly GCF_002358725.1. NCBI lineage: Bacteria > Bacillati > Actinomycetota > Actinomycetes > Micrococcales > Microbacteriaceae > Microbacterium > Microbacterium sp. UBA3394. The sequence goes on along the minus strand of NZ_DEPK01000192.1, from coordinate 32,090 downwards.
CTGCGCGGCGCGGACGGCGGCGATGCTGCCGGCGAGGTCGATGAGCGAGGTGCGCCCAGGCTCCACCACCGGCTGCTCCTCGGGGATACGCAGGAACAGCAGGTGCACGAGGGCGGCCGCGGTGGCGACCAGGGCGATCACGAGCGTCCATCCCATGCCGAGGAAGCCGATCGCAAGGCCCGAGAACACGCTCGTGATGATGAAGGCGATCCCCTGCACGGTGCCCACGAGGCCGTTGGCGTTCGCGTGCCGATCGACAGGGGTGAGCAGCGTCACCGTGGTCGACAGGGCGATGTTGCGCATGTGCTCGACGACGGATCCGAAGAGGATGATCCCCGCGAAGAGCCAGAACCACGGTCCGCCGAGGTCGACCAGGGCGGACTCCGGCTGAGCGAGATACAAGGCGCCGGCGACGAGGAAGGACGCCAGGGTGATCAGACTCGACAGGATCATGACGCGATGCTTGCGATGCCGATCGACCAGGGTGCCGAAGATCATCGCGAAGATGGCGATGAAGAGCATGTACGCGCCGCCGATGATGCCCGTGGCGAGCACCGAGCGCGTCTCGAGGTAGACCCAGAACGTCAGCGCGAACCACAGGAAGCTCGTGGTGATGTTGGCGAACGCCGTGTTCACGAGCACGTGCAGGAACGTGCGCATGCCGTTCGGCGGCGGCACGACCGTCGCCGGGGCGGTCGACGCCGGATCAGGGGTCATGGGGTGAGGGTAGACCCGGGCACCGACATCCGACAGACCTCCGGCCGACGACCACCGGCACCGGACGCGTACGCTGGATCTCCGTGACTCCCCTCCACGACACCGCCGTGCGCGGCTTCGCCTCTGACAACTACTCCGGCGTGCATCCGGAGGTGCTGGCGGCCATCGCCGCCGCGAACGAGGGTCACCAGATCGCCTACGGCGAGGACCGCTACACCACGCGGCTGCAGGAGGTCTTCCGCACCCACCTCGGCGAAGGGGTCGAGGCCTACCCCGTCTTCAACGGCACCGGCGCCAACGTCGTGGGCCTGCAGTCGATGCTGCCCCGGTGGGGTGCGGTGATCGCGGCATCCACCGCCCACATCAACGTCGACGAGGGCGGAGCGCCCGAGAAGGTCGCGGGCGTGAAGATCCTGAACGTGCCGACCGACGACGGCAAGCTCACCGCCGACCTCATCGACCTCGAGGCCTGGGGGTGGGGCGACGAGCACCGATCGCAGCCGCTGGCGGTCTCGATCACGCAGTCCACCGAGCTCGGCACGCTCTACACGCCCGACGAGGTGCGGGCGATCGCCGACCACGCGCACAGCCACGGCATGCGCCTGCACATGGACGGGGCCCGCATCGCCAACGCAGCGGCCGCCCTCGACGTGCCCCTGCGCGCCTTCACCCGCGACTCGGGGGTGGACGTGCTGAGCTTCGGCGGCACCAAGAACGGGGCGATGCTCGGCGAGGCGATCGTCGTGCTCGACCCCGAGGCCTCGAGCGGCCTGCCGTACCTGCGCAAGCTGAACATGCAGCTGTCGTCGAAGATGCGCTTCGTGTCGGCACAGCTGATCGCGCTGCTCGAGGACGACCTGTGGCTGCGGAACGCCCGACACTCCAACGCGATGGCGCAGCGCCTGCGCTCCGGCGTCGAGGCGGGCCTCGCCGACGGCACGATCCGCGGAGTCGGGTTCACGCAGCGGACGCAGGCGAACGGCGTGTTCGCGACGCTGCCGGCCGGCGTTGCCGATCGACTGCGCCCGTCCTTCCGCTTCTACGACTGGGATGCAGCGCGAAGCGAAGTGCGCTGGATGTGCTCCTTCGACACGACCGAAGCCGACGTCGACGCGTTCGTGGCCGCGATCGCGCGGGAGACCTCCGCGGCCTGACCCCACGCGCAGACGCCGGTCCGAGACGCCGGGACAACCGGCGCGGATGTACCGGGTACCCGTCAGCCGCGGGCGGGCTTGCCGGACAGCCAGGACCACACCGACGGGCGCCAGTGGTCCGCCACGTACTGCACGGCCTCGTCGACGCCCAGTGAGCGGGTCGAGTTCCCCACGCGAACCCACAGGTCCGTCGAGCCGCCGTCCTTCGCGCGCACGAGGAAGACCGGCTTCGGCGAGGGCGGGCAGCTCACCGCGCACACGGCGGCGCCCGCATCCCCCACCGGGGCGAACTGGATATGCGGCAGCGCCGCGGCGTTTCGACCGAGGAGCGTGGACAGCAGGTCGCGCAGCCACAGCTCGAAGCGGTCGTGATCCGGGGTGCGCAGGGTGGCCAGGTCGCGATCCAGCCCCACGGCGTGACCGTCGTCGTTCGCCCCGATCACCAGCACGCCACCCGAGCTGTTGAGGAACGCCGCGATCGTCTTGGCGATCGCGAGCTCCATGCGCGCGTCCTTCTTGTCCTCGCGCACGTTCCAGCGCGCGGTCTCCTTGAACTCGACGCGATCGGACTCACCCGAGGCGAGCAGCGCGGGAACGTCGACGTCGTGCAGCCCGCGCCCCCACGCCGTCGCGATGGCGGCGACGACGAACGACAGCCCGAGGCTCGTGCCGAACGCGAGCAGGATGGTCGTCGGCATCCACAGCCGCAGACCCGCGAAGAGCCATCCGGCGATGAAGATGCCGACGCTCAGTCCCATGAGCGACACGATCGTCATCGTGCGGATCTCCAGGCGCAGCCGCCGGCCGAAGAGCCGACGCATGACCCGGGCGATCACATAGGCGAGACCCAGGACGATGGGGATCGCCACGGCGAAATCGACCAGCAGCGGGCTGTACGGCATCCGTCGCGTCCCGGGTCAGCGCAGGCAGCCGACGCTCGCGAGCGCCTGACGGATGAGGGTGGCCCGGCCGCCCTCCATCTCGTCGGCGAGCGCGTCGGAGGCCGCTTCCTCGGGACTCATCCACGTGACCTCGAGGGCGTCCTGGCGCGGTTCGCACGTGCCGGAGACGGGCACGACGAACGCGAGCGAGACCGCGTGCTGGCGATCGTCGTGGAAGGCGCTCACCCCGGGGATCGGGAAGTACTCGGCCACGGTGAACGGCACCGGCTGCGGCGGGAGGAGGGGGAAGGCCATCGGTCCGAGATCGTTCTCGAGATGGCGGAAGAGCGCGTCGCGGACGGTCTCGCCGTAGCGCACCCGGCCGCTCACGATGGACCGGGTGATCTCGCCGACCGGCGTCGCGCGCAGGAGGATGCCGATCTCGGTGACCGCCCCCATGCCATCGGTGCGCACCGGCACCGCCTCGACGTAGAGCATCGGCAGGCGGCGACGCGCCTCGGCGAGTTCGACCTCGCTCAGCCATCCGGGATTCGAGGCGCTGCCCGCGTCGCCGCCCAGATCGCGCAGCGGATCGCGCGGCGTGCCGTCGTCGTCCCGGTCGTTCGGGTCGGGATCAGGCGTGCGGACCGGCATGCCTCCTGTATACCCCACCGTCCGTCGCGGCGCGTGTCGGGACGGCCTGCAACAATATCCGGATGACCGCCGAGAGCCCGAACACGCCCGTGCTCGACCACGACGTCGTGCTGTGGTCGGCCGACGAGTCCGCGCGCGCCGGACGCCCGCTGCTGGTCCTCCTCCACGGCTACGGCTCGCACGAGGGCGACCTGTTCGGCCTCGTGCCCTACCTGCCCGATGGATTCGCCTACGCCGCTGTGCGCGCCCCGCTTGCGCCGCCATGGCCCACCCCCGGGCACTCGTGGTACCCCATCGAGGGTCTCGACGGCCGAGACCCGGCCCACGTGACCGCCGCCGCATCCGCTCTCGTCTCGTGGGTCGATCGGGTCGCTCCGGATGCGCCGGTCGGGCTGCTGGGCTTCTCCCAGGGCGGCGCCGTCTCGCTGCAGGCGCTGCGGCTGCAGCCCGAGCGCTTCGCCTTCGCGGTCAACCTCTCCGGCTACGCCACGCCGGGCGAGCTCGCCGGAGACGCCGTCATGGCCGAGAACCGGCCGCCGGTGTTCTGGGGGCGCGGGACGGCCGACGAGGTGATCCCCGGCTTCCTCGTCGACCACACCACGCAGTGGCTGCCCGGTCACAGCGACCTCAGCGGTCGCGTGTACCCGGGGCTGACGCACAGCGTCTCCGAGCAGGAGATGGCCGACGTGCGGGTCTTCCTCGAGAAGCAGCTCGAGTCGCTGTCGGACTGAGCGAGTCGGGTCAGTCCGACGCGCCGCGGTCCCCGTCATCGTCGCGATCGCGCTTCTTCCGGCGGTCCGCCTCTGCCGCACCGAACGCGAGCGAGAAGGCGACGCCGATCCCGATGCCGATCGCAAGACCCGCGCCGATGTTGTCGAGTGCGACGCCGAAGGCGATGCCGAGCCCGATGCCGATCGCGAGACCGGCGGCGTTGAACGGCGGGAAGGAGCGCCCGCCCTCGTCCTGCGGCTTCTGCTGATCCGTCATGATCACGACGCTACGAGGCGCGCGCCCGGCGCACATCCCCCCTGCGCGGGAGACGCATCCGACGCCGGGCGGGGCGTCTCCGACCCGGGGCTTGCCGGGTGCGGCCGACCCCGCTATCGTCATGGCGTCCCTGTTCCCGACGTCTGGACGACCGGTGAAGACCCTCGACGATCTCGCGACCATCTCGCGCTGACCGTCGCCCGCGCCCGCCCTTCGGCGGGCCGCTCCCGCAGGAGCCGGGGACCGCCGCCGTCCGCGGCGCCGTGTGTCAGTGCGTTCCGCCGACACTCGAAGGGGCCTCATGCCCGCGCATCCGCACACCTCCGCGGTCGTCCTCGACCGCCTCTGCTTCACCTGGCCAGACGGCTCCCCCGCGCTCGACGACGTCTCCGGAGCGATCGGCGAGGGCCGCACCGGACTCGTCGGGCGCAACGGGTCGGGCAAGTCGACACTGCTGCGCCTGATCGCGGGCGAGATCGCCCCCGCGTCCGGAACCGTCACGACCTCCGGCGACGTCGCTCTCCTCCCGCAGCAGCTCACGCGCGACACCGGCCGACCGGTCGCCGACCTGCTCGGCATCGGCCCGATCCTGGCCGCGCTGCGCGCGATCGAATCGGGCGACGCCGACCCTCGTCATTTCGACGCCGTCGGCGACGCGTGGGACATCGAGTCCCGCGCACACGCCGCCCTCGCCGGGGCTGGTCTGGCGCCGGACGTGCTCGACCGCACGGTCGGCGAGCTCTCGGGCGGCGAGGCGGTGCTGGCGGCGATCGCCGGCATCCGCCTGCGCAAACCCGCCATCACGCTGCTGGACGAACCGACGAACAACCTCGACCGCGACGCACGCGCACGGCTCGCGGGTCTCGTGACGGCATGGCCGGGCGCACTCGTCGTCGTCAGCCACGACACCGCGCTGCTGGAGCTCATGGACGACACCGCGGAGCTGCACGACGGCACACTGTCGGTGTTCGGCGGCCCGTATTCGCAGTGGCGATCGTGGCTCGACGCCGAGCAGGAAGCGGCCCGGCGTGCCGAAGCGACGGCGGCACAGGATGTGCGTCGCGAGAAGCGGCAGCGCATCGAGGCCGAGACGACCATCGCGCGTCGGCGGGCGGTGGGCGCCAAGGCCGAGCGCGAGAAGCGCGTGCCGCCGATCGTCGCCGGCAACCGCAAACGCGCCGCCCAGGTCTCGGCCGGTCGACTTCGCACCGAGAGCCGGGAGAAGGAGGCGAGAGCCCGCGCGGCCCTCGATGAGGCCGAACGGCGCGTGCGCGACGACGACGCCATCCGAATCGACCTGCCCGACCCCGGCGTTCCCGCCGGCCGGCGCATCGCCACCCTCAACGACGGCGATCGCACGTGGGTCGTGCAGGGGCCCGAGCGCGTCGCGCTCATCGGTCCGAACGGCGCCGGCAAGACCACGCTGCTGGAGCAGATCGTCTCGCCCGCCGTTCACAACTCCTCACGAACGGCGTTCGAGGGGCCTGATCCGACGGATTCCGGGCGTAAGAGCCCGGATCTGAGGAGTTGCGTACGCGCGGAGGCGCTCACCGACCGGATCGGCTATCTGCCGCAGCGGGTGGACGGCCTCGACGAGGACGCGACGGTTCTGCAGAACGTGCGCGATGCAGCCGCGAACGTGTCTCCGGCCGAGGTGCGGAACCGGCTCGCGCGGTTCCTCATCCGCGGCGCGGCGGTCGAGCGACCCGTGTCGACGCTCTCGGGCGGAGAGAGATTCCGCGTCGCCCTCGCGCGTCTGCTGCTGGCCGATCCACCCCAGCAGCTGCTGGTGCTCGACGAGCCCACGAACAACCTCGACCTCGACACCGTCGATCAGCTGGTCGACGCCCTCCGGGCGTACCGCGGTGCCGTACTGGTGGTCAGCCACGACGACGCCTTCCTCGCCCGCATCGGCGTCGGCCTCACCCTGGAGCTGCGCGGTGGCTCCCTGCGCGAGGGCGCTCTGCGCCAGGGCTCTCTGCGCGAGGTGTGACCGGCACGGGGCGTGCCGCGTTCGGCCGACACGGCGTCGGTTCATAACTCCTCACGTTCGCGCCCTGTCGCCCGGATGCGGACGCGCGGGGGCGTTCCGCGCTCGGGATGTGAGGAGTTGTGCGCGCGGGCGGGCGTAAGCCGGAGCCGATGTCGGCGGCAGCGAGCATGATGGGAGGATGGCTGGCTCCGGCGACGTGCTCGAGCGGTTCGGCCCTGCCACGCAGGACTGGTTCCGCGGAGCCTTTGCACGCCCCACCGACGCCCAGCGCGGCGCATGGGAGGCGATCTCGCACGGCAAGCACGCCCTCGTCGTCGCTCCCACCGGGTCCGGCAAGACCCTGTCGGCGTTCCTGTGGGCCATCGACCGCGTGTTCCGCGAGAGCGTCGCGGCCGATCGACCGGATGCCGCGCCCGTGCGTGGGCGGAAGCGGGCGGCCAAGGAGCCTGCGCGCGGCACCCGCATCCTCTACATCTCGCCGCTGAAGGCCCTCGGCGTCGACGTCGAGCGCAACCTGCGCTCCCCGCTCGTCGGGATCGGGCAGTCCGCGCGGCGCCTCGGCATCCGCGTGCCCGATGTCTCGGTCGGCGTGCGCTCGGGCGACACGTCGTCCGCCGACCGGCGGAAGCTCGTCGCCACGCCGCCCGACATCCTCATCACCACCCCGGAGTCGCTCTACCTGATGCTCACGAGCCAGGCCGGGCAGACGCTGCGCGACGTGCACACGGTCATCGTCGACGAAGTGCACGCGGTCGCGGCCACCAAGCGCGGCGCACACCTGGCCGTCAGTCTCGAGCGGCTCGACGCCCTGCGCCGCGAGCACGATCCGGATGCGGGTCCCGCGCAGCGGATCGGCCTGTCGGCGACCGTACGCCCGATCGACGAGGTCGCCCGGTTCCTCGGCGGCGCCGAACCGGTCGAGATCGTCGCGCCGCGCGCATCCAAGCAGTTCGAGCTGAAGGTCGTCGTGCCCGTCGACGACATGCTGAATCCGCCCCCGCCGCCGACCTCCGCGCGTGGCGCACCCGGTGCCGCGCCGGCATCAGCCGATCCGGGAACCGTCGACGACCTCGACGGCACACCCCTCGACGAGGACTGGTTCGGCGACGGCTCGGCGGGCGCCGAGAACACCGAGATGACAGGATCGGTGTGGCCGCACGTCGAAGAGGCGATCGTCGACCGCATCCTCGATCACCGTTCGACCATCGTCTTCGTCAACTCCCGCCGCCTCGGCGAACGCCTCACCGGACGCCTCAACGAGATCTACGCCGACCGGCTCGGGCTCGAGGCACCGTCGCCGGATGCGCCGCCGTCCGGCCCACCGGACTCGACCACACCGGGCCGGATGCCGGCGGAGATGATGGCGCAGGCGGGAGTGTCCTCGGGAGCGGCGCCCGCACTCGCCAAGGCCCACCACGGGTCGGTCTCGAAGGAACAGCGCGCGCAGGTCGAAGAGGAGCTGAAGTCCGGCGTCCTCCGCTGCGTCGTGGCCACCAGCAGCCTCGAGCTCGGCATCGACATGGGCGCTGTCGACCTCGTGATCCAGGTCGAGGCGCCGCCGTCCGCGGCATCCGGACTGCAGCGCGTGGGGCGCGCCGGGCACCAGGTGGGCGAGGTGAGCCGGGCGGCCCTCTTCCCGAAGCACCGGGCCGATGTGCTCCACACCGCGATCGTGACCGAACGGATGCTCGCGGGGCAGATCGAGGCGATCGCGGTGCCGCAGAACCCGCTCGACATCCTCGCCCAGCAGACCGTGGCTGCGGCCGCCCAAGGCGAGATCGACGTCGAGGGCTGGTTCGAGACGGTGCGCCGCAGCGCGCCGTTCCGCACCCTGCCGCGCTCGGCGTACGAGGCAACGCTCGATCTGCTCGCGGGCCGGTTCCCCTCCGACGAGTTCGCGGAGCTCCGTCCTCGCGTCGTGTGGGATCGCGACGCGGGAACCCTGACCGGCCGGCCCGGCGCCCAGCGCATCGCCGTCACAAGCGGCGGCACCATCCCCGACCGGGGCCTGTTCGGCGTCTTCGTCGCCGGCGAGACCCGCAATGCCCGCGTCGGTGAGCTCGACGAGGAGATGGTCTACGAGTCGCGGGTCAACGACGTCTTCACGCTCGGCACGACGAGCTGGCGCATCGTCGAGATCACGCACGACCGCGTCAACGTGCTCCCGGCGTTCGGGCAGCCGGGCAAGCTGCCGTTCTGGCACGGCGACGGCCTCGGCCGCCCGGCCGAACTCGGCGAGGCGCTCGGCACGATGGCTCGCCAGCTCTCCGGAGCCTCTCGGGAGAAGGCCGAGGCACGCCTGGGCGACGCCGGTCTCGACGGGTTCGCGATCGAGAACCTGCTGACCTACCTCGCCGAGCAGCGCGAAGCGACCGGGACCGTGCCCACCGACCGCACGCTGACCGTCGAGCGCAGCCGCGACGAGGTCGGCGACTGGCGCGTCATCTTGCATTCCCCGTACGGCATGAAAGTGCATGCGCCGTGGGCTCTCGCCGTCAACGCCCGCATCCGCGAGCGCCTCGGCGTCGAGGGAGCGGCGGTCGCCAGCGACGACGGGATCATCGCGCGCGTCCCTGATGCGGCAGCCGAACCTCCCGGCGCCGACCTGTTCGTGTTCGAGCCCGACGAGCTCGAACAGCTCGTCACCGACGAGGTGGGCGGATCGGCGCTGTTCGCCTCGCGCTTCCGCGAATGCGCCGCCCGCGCCCTGCTGATGCCGCGGATGAACCCGAGCAGACGCAGTCCGCTGTGGCAGCAGCGTCAGCGCTCCGCGCAGCTGCTGGAGGTCGCGCGCCGCTACCCCACGTTCCCGATCATCCTCGAGACCCTGCGCGAGGTGCTGCAGGACGTCTACGACGTGCCCGCCCTGCTGCGCGTGGCCCGCCGCATCGGCGACCGCAGCATCCGCCTCGTCGAGACGACCACGAGCCAGCCGTCCCCGTACGCCCGCGACCTGCTGTTCGGATATGTCGGCGCGTTCATGTACGAGGGCGACTCGCCGCTGGCCGAGCGTCGGGCTGCGGCGCTGTCGGTCGACCCGGCGCTGCTGTCGGAGCTGCTCGGCAAGGTCGAGATGCGCGAGCTGCTCGATCCCGACGTCATCGCCCAGTTCGAACGCGAGGCGCAGAAGCTGGATCCCGACCGTCGCGCTCGCGGGGTCGAGGGGGTCGCCGACCTGCTGCGCGTGCTCGGTCCGCTGGATGCCGGCGAGGTCGCCGTGCGCCTGCAGGACCCGACCGGCCCGGCCGCTGCCGCCTCCGAAGCGAGCGCCGCGCAGCTGCTCGACGAGCTGGTCGATGCGCGACGGGCGATTCGCGTGACGATCGCCGGGGCGTCCCGGGTGGCGGCGATCGAAGACGCCGGCCGGCTGCGCGACGGCCTCGGGGCGGCGCTGCCGGTGGGCATCCCGCTCGCCTTCCTCGAACCTCTCCCCGATCCGGTGGGCGACCTGGTGGCCCGCTACGCACGGACGCACGGACCCTTCACGGTCGATGCGGTCGCCGAGCGCCTCGGCGTGGGGGTCGCGGTCGCGCGTCACACGCTGCAGCGGCTCGAGGGTCAGGGGCGCATCTCGAGCGGATTCTTCCTCCCGGTGGAGAACGCCGGCGGATCGCGCGATGACACGGAATGGTGCGACAGCGAGGTGCTGCGCCGACTGCGGATGCGGTCGCTGGCCGCGATCCGCGGCAGCGTGGAACCGGTGCCACCCGAGGCGTTCGCTCGCTTCCTGCCGGTCTGGCAGCACGTCACGCGTCCGCTCGACGGCATCGACGGCCTCGCGGCGGTCATCGAGCAGCTCGCGGGCATTCCGGCGCCGGCGAGCGCGTGGGAGTCGCTCATCCTGCCCTCTCGCGTGCGGGACTACGCCCCCGCGATGCTCGACGAGCTCACCGCGTCGGGAGAGGTCGTCTGGACCGGCCACGGGTCGCTCCCGGGCCGAGACGGGTGGATCGCCTTCCACCCGGCTGACGCAGCGCCGCTCACCCTCACGCGCGACGACGTCGAGATCGCCGCGGACTCCCTCGACGCTCGCGTCATCGAGGTGCTTGCGGCCGGTGGGGCGTACTTCGCCGCCCAGCTGAAGTCGCTCGCCGGCGCGGAGAACGAGCAGTCCGTCGTCGACGCCCTGTGGCGCCTCACCTGGGCGGGACGCGTGACCAACGACACCTTCGCGCCCGTCCGAACGCTCGTGGGCGGGGGTTCCCAGGCGCATCGGGTCGCCCGCAAGACGCCGCGTTCCCGCATGTATCGCGGGGCAACGCTGCCGCGGGTGTCCGCGTCTGCTCCGCCTCGTCCGCCCGCCATCGGGGGCCGCTGGTCTCTCGTTCCCGACGCCGAACCGGATGCGGCGCTGCGCGCCACCGCCGCGGCGAGCCTGCTGCTGGACCGCTACGGCGTCGTGACGCGTGGCTCCGTGCAGTCCGAGGGGGTTCCCGGCGGATTCGCCCAGGTCTATCGCGTGCTCGCTGGATTCGAGGAGGCCGGCCACTGCCGGCGGGGCTATGTCATCGAGAAGCTCGGGGCCGCGCAGTTCGCGGCGTCGGCGACGGTCGACCGCATCCGCGAGTTCGCCGGTCTCGCCGATCCGCCGCCGCGCACGGCCGTGACGCTTGCGGCCACCGACCCTGCGAACCCGTACGGGGCCGCACTGCAGTGGCCGGCACTGGCCGAGATCTCGCACCGGCCCGGCCGCAAGGCCGGCGGGCTCGTGGTGCTCGTCGACGGCGACCTCGCGCTCTACCTCGAGCGCGGCGGCAAGACGGCACTGGCCTTCACCGATGACGAGGAGGTGCTCCGGGCGGCTGCTGCCGACCTCACCGCCACCGCGCGCCGACGACGGCTGGACACCCTCACGATCGAGCAGGTCAACGGCGCGTTCGTCTACGGCACGCCCCTCGGCCGGGCCCTGCGCGAAGCCGGCTTCGTCGAGTCGCCGCGCGGACTGACGCTGCGGCGCACGACCGCCGGCGACGCCCAGCGGGAAACCGCCCGTGCCTGAGGGCGACACCGTCTTCCGCGCCGCGCGGCGCCTGGCCGACGTGCTCGACGGACGCGAGCTCGCCCGCTTCGATCTGCGGGTGCCGCAGGTCGCGACCGTCGACCTGACCGGTGCGACCGTGCAGGAGGTCGTACCCCGCGGCAAGCACCTGCTGCACCGCATCGACGGGTGGACCCTGCACACCCACCTGAAGATGGAGGGCGAATGGCACGTCTACGAGCGCGGCGGGCGGTGGCGCAAGCCCGGCTACAAGGCGCGCGCCGTGCTCGGCACATCCACCCATGACACCGTCGGCTTCGACCTCGCCGATATCTCGGTGGTGCGCACGGAGGATGAGGGCGCGCTCGTCGGTCACCTGGGTCCCGATCCCCTGAGCGCGTCGTGGGATCCGGATGAGGCCGCCCGTCGGCTCTCGGCCGACCCGCGAGCGGTGCACGTCGCGCTGCTCGATCAGCGCAACGTCGCCGGTTTCGGAAACGAGTACGCCAACGAGATCCTCTTCGTGCGCGGCGTTCTGCCCACCACCCCCGCCCCAGAGGTCGACGTGCCGGCACTCCTCGACCTCGGCACGCGCATGATCCGCGCCAATCGCGACCGATCCGGCCGCACGTTCACCGGCGACTCGCGCCCCGGTCGATCCACGTGGGTCTACCGTCGCGAGGGTCGGCCGTGCCGTCGATGCGGCACGCTGATCCGCGGAGGAGAGATGGGCGCCGACCCGACCTCCGAACGCATCACCTTCTGGTGCCCGCGCTGCCAGAGCTGATCCCGCATCCACGTCGGTGCCCGATTCCCGTCAGTGCCCGATGTATCTTCCCGGCCGGTGGTTGAGGGCCAGCACGAGGTTCAGCACCACCGCTCCCGCCGCGCTCAAGACCACGCTCCAGACGGGCACCACCAGCAGGGCCGCCCCGATGATCAGCACGTCGAAGATCATCATCGTCCACCCGGCGCGGAAGCCCCAGCGATCCTGCACGATCAGGGCGACGATGTTCACACCGCCGAGACTCGCGCGATGGCGGAAGAGGATGAGCAGGCCCACGCCGGCCAGGAGGTTCCCGCCGAGCGTGCCGTAGATCGGGTCGAGGTCGTCGATTACGAGCATCCCCTGATGCACGACCGACCATCCCGAAACGAGGCCGATGGCGACCGCGGTTCGCGCGGTGAAACTCCACCCTCGCTGCCACACCGCGAGCACCGCGAACGGGAGGTTGATGACGGCGAACAACAGCCAGAACGGCCACGCCGTCGCGTAGCCGAGCAGGAGGGAGAGACCGGCGGTACCGCCGGTGACCGAACCGGCCGTCTGCAGCAGGTAGAGGCCCAGCGACGCGACGAAGGTGCCGGTGAGGATGCCGAGAACGTCCTCGACCGCGGAGTGGGCCATGCTCTGGTCGTCGAAGACGAGCGACGGACCCGTCGCATCGGGTGCGTCGGACAGGCCGGGATCGTCGAGCGCATCGGGCACGTCGGGCAGGTCGGGATCGCCGACCGGTTCGCTCGTCATCTCGCCATTCTCGCCGACGCCGACATGCCCATCCATTCTCCGTGCCGCAACGAACAACAGATGTCAACCCTGCGCATCCGAATCGGTGGATTCGAGGGAATGAATAGACAATCAAGGAAGTTGTACCTGTATCCGATGCCGAACGGCATCAGAGGAGGGGACTGTGGGTAAGAACTACGTCGACATCGAGAACGACCACGGCGAGACGCTTCGCTACCGCAAGCACGCCAACGGTCGGGGCCTGATCGCGCACGGGGCCAAAGTGCACCCCACCGCGATCGTCGAGTCGGGTGCGTACGTCGAACCGGGAGTCCGAATCGCCGCGAACGTCCACGTGGGCCGCGGTGCGTGGGTCGAGTCCGATGCGGTCATCGGGCCCGACGCCGACATCGCCCCCCAAGCGCACATCGGACCCGGCGCCGCGATCGGCGCGGGCGCGAAGATCGGAATCCGCGCGCACATCGGAAACGGTGCACGCGTCGCGGTCGGCTCGCTCATCGGCGACGACGAGAGCATCGGCGACGGCGAGACCGTCGCGACCGACCGCCGCGGACTGCACCTGGCCGCCTGACCGGACCCCGGCCCTTGCCCGTGGCTTCCCACGGTCGAGGGTCAGAGGATGATCCGACGCTCCCGCCGCTCGCGACGGGAGCGTCTCGCATGCGCGGTGGCCGCCCTTCGCGCCCCTGGCTCCTCCGAGCCCCTGGCGCTTCCGAGCTCTCGCTACCCGTTGCCTGGCACCAACTCAGGCTGGATGAAGCCATATCGGCCGATTCGGGTACGAAATGACCACTTCCGCACCGGCCGGCCTGAATTGGTGCACCGTCGGCCGGTCCACCCGCCCGCTGTGCGCCGCCTTCCGCTGCGTCGCCACGCTGCGTCGCAGGGCCACCCGCCCGCTCGGCCCCGCTGGGCTGAGTCGCCACGCACGCCACGGCACGGCACGGCACGGCCGGCACGACACGGCCACGGCACGGCACGGCCGCAGACTGCATCGGGCCGCTCACCCGAGCCCCGCCGCCGCCCCTCGTCCCGTCCAGCCGTCCACCCGGCGGTCGGCCGCGTCCGTCCCTGCCCGTGCAGCAACTCAGGCTGCGAGGGTGAGTCCAGGCTGATTCGGACCCGGGAAGGGTTTCGGCGGGCCCGCGGGCCTGAATTGGTGCACGTCGGCGGCAAGAGGCGCGTGACCGATCCGCCGTCGCGCGACCCGGGGTCCGCGCCCCGACCCCTTGAGGTCCCGCAGCATAGGGTCGGAGGATGATCCGACGCTCCCGCCGCCTTGCGACGGGAGCGCTCGCGTGTGCACTGGCCGCCACCCTCGCGGGGTGCCTCGCGCCGGCGGCGCCCGAGAGCATCCCGTCCACCTCACCGGAAGAAACGGCGCCGAAGGAGGCCGTTGCGATCGAGATCACGCATATCGTCGACGGCGACACCGTCCGCGCGCGACCGGCGGGGGGCACATCCCCACCCTGGACGGTCGCCGAGGGCCCGGCCGACGACGAGGTGCCGGTGCGCCTCATCGGCGTAGACACCCCGGAGGTGTACCCCGACCTCGAGTGCGGCGGGAACGATGCGACGGATGCGCTGCGCGCCCTGGTGTCCGAGGGCGACACGGTGTGGGCGACGCGTGACGACGAGGAGCGCGACACCTACGACCGGGTGCTGCTGTATCTCTGGACCGGCGAGGGCACGTTCGTGAACCTCGACCTCGTGGCGACCGGAGCCGGCGAGGCTCTGCGCATCCACCCGAACGACCGCTACTGGCCGCTCCTTCAGGAGGCCGAGTCCGCCGCGATCGAGGCCGGCGCGGGCATCTGGTCCCGCTGCCGCTGACGCGATCGCGTTCGGTCGCCGCCGAATGTCGTCATCCCCCGAGATGGCGACATCGCGTGACAACCGAACGTCTCGGCGGGAGGCGGGAGGCGGGAGGCGGGACGCGGGACGCGGGACACGGCGCGTCAGGCGCAGGCGAACGCGGCGCGGGGGGCGCGGCGCGGGAGGCGGGAGGCGGGAGGCGGGACACGGCGCGTCAGGCGGAGGCGAACACGGCGCGGGAGGCGCGGCGCGGGAGGCGAGGGAGGCGGGACGCGCGGCGCGGGAGGCGCGGCGCGGGCGACGGGTCAGGCGAAGAGGAAGAGGGCGAATCCGAGGAGCGGGAGGGTGCCCTGCACGAGTGCCGCGCGGAGGTACGAGCGGCCGGTGCTGAGCAGGATGAGGGCCGCCGCGGTCATCGATCCGAGGCTGAACAGCACGAGCGTGCGGCCCGCCACGTCGGCGGCCGTGCCATCGGCTCCGGTCCAGAAGAGCACCACGCCGAGGACCGCACCGACGGCGAGGAACAGGTTGTAGAAGCCCTGGTTGTAGGCCATGCCCTTCATCGCGTCGGCGCTGGCCTGATCCCGCACCCCGAAGCGCTTCCAGATGCGCGGCCGCGTCCACTGCACCGACTCCATGACGAAGATGTACACGTGCAGCAGCGCGGCGAGAACCCCGAACACCGTGGCGAGGATCGCGATCATGATCGAACCCTAGCGTTGCGCGAGCGCTAGCGTGGCTCCATGCCCAGACGCGCGAGACCCTCGGGACCGAACACCCGTTCCGCGCGGTCGCCCAAGCAGCGGACCGCGCGCAGCTCCGCACCGGCGCGGCGCGACGAAGGGTCACCCGCGCCCACGCCCGGCCCGTTCGTGCTGGGCGCCATCCCCGGGGCGACGCCCGGCAAGTGGATCGACGCCTGGCAGGAGCGCATGCCGCGGAACCCGCTCGAGCTTCGCGCCCTCGACGTCGCCGAACAGCGCGACGCGCTGATCTCGGGCGGGGTGGATGCGGCGCTCGTGCGCCTGCCGATCGACCGGTCCGACCTCCACGTGATCCCCCTCTACGACGAGGTGCCCGTCGTCGCGACATCGGCGGACTCGCACCTCACTGCTGCCGACGTGCTCTCCCCGGACGACCTCGTCGACGAAGTGCTGATCATCCCGGGCGATGACGCGCTGGGCATCCGGCAGGAGATGTTCCCGGGCGTCGCGGCGCCCGCCTTCGATCCGCCCACGACCACCGAGGACGCCATCGCCACGGTGGCGACCGGGGTCGGTATCGTCATCGTTCCCATGTCGCTCGCGCGCCTGCATCACCGCAAAGACGTCGCGCACCGCCGGCTCGAGGGCGCACCGGAATCGACCGTCGCCCTCGCATGGGTGGCGGACCGCACGACCCCGCTGGTCGACGCGTTCGTGGGAATCGTGCGCGGCCGCACGGCGAACTCGTCCCGCAGCTGAGCAGCGGCCGGGCCTGAACCGCGTCCCGGTCCGAGCAGCGTCCCCGCTCCCAGCAGCGTCCCGCGTCCCAGCAGCGCCCCGACTCTGAGCATCGCTTCGCGGCTGAGAACCGCGGCCGGCCACTGAGTACCGTCCCCGGTCTGAGCACCGTCCCCGGTCTGAGCACCGTCCCCGGTCTGAACAGCGTCCGGTCTGAGCAGCGTCACGAAGCACCTCGCCACGGCAAGCGCAACCCGTGGCACGGCGACACCGAAAAGCGCCCGGGCACGAGAACAGGGGATGCCGCCACACGTGCGAACGGCATCCCCCGGAAATGGCGTGAATCCCCGCGAGCCCCGACAAGCGGGGAACTCTTCGTGCCCCCAGTGGTCGGCGCCCCCCGGTGCCGACCCAACACGACCACTTCGCATATCTAGAGCATCCTGGGCGATCGCTGATACATCGCCGTGAGAATTCTTTCCGCGCGAATCGGCCGACCCATCGCAGTCTCGGTCGCGGTCTCGGTCGCGGGCCGTCGCCGTCTCAGCTCAGAATCCGGTACCGTGCGCTTGGAAGGGCGAGACCATGTCGAGCCGAGCGGATGCGGCTGCGAGCGCTTCAGCCGGCGCGAGGCCGCTAGCGAGCTCGGCGTGCATCGAGCCGAGCAGCTCGCACGCGATGTCGTCAGCCACGACGACGGGCGCGGCGATGACGGATGCCGACCCGGCGTGGAGCCACACCCGCGCCATGCCGATCGCCTCCTCGCCCCATCGCACGGACGATCGACCAACCTCACACGCCGACAGCACGACCGTCGCGGGCACACGGGAGACCTGATCGATGTCGTAGCCGAAGAGGGCGCCGTCGGCGAGTTCGAGACCGGAGAACATCGGGTTGTCCACCGCGTGACGGCCGTGCGCGGCGACGTGGAGTACGTCGACCTCGCCGGCCAGGTCGGTGATCGCCTGAACGGTGGCGGCGCCGCCGTCGATGACGGGGGCACCGGACCAGGCTGAGGCGCCCACTCGGGCTTCCTCTCCGCCGCGCGCGACGCGTGGCCCGACTGCGAACCCCGCGCTCAGCGGTGCCGCCGGAGCGACGGCGGGCTCCACGGTCGGCGCGACGGCGGGCTCCACGGCCTCACGCCGATGCAGCCACTGCGAGGCCGACGCGGCCAGGGTGAACACACGCCCGCGCATGCCGGGCAGCATCGCCCACGGGATGGCGTTCAGGAGTCCCGGCGCGGTGACCACGAGGCGGCGGGCGGAGGTCTGCCGGAGCGGCCCGTCGAGGAGGGCGGCCGACAGGGCGGCCAGTCGCGCGTCGAGAGACCGGCGCACGACCGCCGCCATCGGCCCCGTGCGCACCGCCGCAGCGACATCGAGATCGGCGCGCAGCCCCTTCTGCAGGTCGCGCACCTCGTCGCCGTCGCCGAGGGACACGATCTCGGCGTGGGAGCCATCGCACACGACGGCGACGATCTCGCGCCCCGTGTAGACGTAGGCGAGCAGCGCGGTGTCGGCGGTGAGGCCGTCGCAGAGCGTCGCGAGGTCGACCCGCGCGTCGATGCGAGACGCGCCGACAGATGTCCACTGCCGCTCGCGGGCGAGGTCACGCAACTGTGCCGCGCGAGGGCTGGAGAGCCAGTCGCGGGCGGGATTCTCCGCACGGAGCATGCGAAGCTCGGCGAGCGCGTCGGCCAGCTGCGGGTCCGGAGGCGGCCGCAGCGGAACGACCTGCTGGCTCAGATGCCGTGCGCGCTCGGACCATTCGAAGACCACCTCGGGCGCGCGCGAGCTCACCGCCGAACGCAGCCCGGCGAAGACGAGGCTCGCCCCGTGCATGGCGACCGAGGTCTGCAGATCGATGCTGCCGAACGAGCTCTGCCACGCTCCGAGGCGATCCAGCCCCGCCGCCGCGTGTCGGCGGGCTTCGGTCGGGCGTCCGCGTGCGGCCGCGCGGGTGGCCTTGAGTTCGTCGGAGAGCAGCCGCAGGTCCATCGGAGCGGATGCCGGCACCCGCGGCGCCGGGGCGGACGGGTCGCCCGCACGCACGGCGGCACGTGCGACGGCGATGCGAAGTGCGACCGCCTCGCTGCGGAAGCCGTGAACGACGAGCGACGCCGCGACATCTTCCGCCGCTGCCGGGGCGGGAGGCCGGTGCTGATTCCCGGAGCCCGGCCGTCTCTCCGCGAGGCGCGCCCGCAGGCGCACCGCTTCGGCGCGGGCGGCCCACGCGTCGTTACCCAGTGCCCGGAACCGTCGCGCGGCGTCTGCGGCGACCCGCGCTGAGGCCGCACCGTCGTGTGCGAGCAGCGATCTCGCGAGGTGGAACTCCGCCTCGGCTCGCGACTGCGGCATGCGGCGCGCGCCGAAGATCGCCGCGGCGTGCCGGAACAGCTCCTCTGCCTCGGTCGTGAGCCCCGCGTCCCGGAACACCTCGGCGCGGTCCATGTCGCCGATCGCTTCGGCGACGGGTGAGGTCGCAGCATCCGATCGCGCGTCTGTCATCTCTCGCAGCGCGCGGACCAGGTCGCCGCGCAGCAGCGCGGTGTATCCGAGATTGTGACGCGCCTGCGCCGCGTCGGTGGCGAGCCCGTGCTCGGCGAACACCGACACCGCCGCCGACAGGTCATCCGCCGCCTCGGCCAGACGCCGCTGCTGCATGCGCACCAGACTGCGGTTCATGCGGATGCGGGACGCGGCGACGGGATCGTCGCTCAGCCGGTCGATGGCATCGCCGAGCCAGCGTTCGCCATCGTCGAGTCGTCCGTTGTAGGTGGCGAGACCGCCGAGCTGGCCGAGCAGGATGGACTCCGTGTGCGGGCTGAGTCCCGGCTGGGCGAGAGCGTTCTGCAGCACCTCTTCTGCCGCGACGGGGCGGCCGGTGCGCTGCAGGGCGATGGCGCGGGTTCCGGCGATGCGCGCGAGCAGGTCGCGGTCGCCGGTCAGGCGCTCGGCCCGGTCGAGCGTGCGCTGCGCCGCCGCGAAGCGGCCGTCGATGCACTGCGCGACGGCGCGCTGATGCAGCTGCGTCGCGTCCGTGCCCACGCCGACATCATGCCGTAGTCGCGGCGGACGCGGTCACCGCGCCGGCAGAGAGCGGGGTGACCGGGCGGCTCAGGCGGGCGCGCGGCGGTGCCCGTCCCACTCCCGCAGGGCGCGGGATCCGGCCTTCTCGAGCGCGCTCACGCGCGCGGCGACCGACGTGTCGGCGGTGCCGTCGATGAGTCCGTCGGCGATGCGCTCGGCGAGCAGCCCCGCGATGAACGGCGCGGCGAACGACGTGCCGCTCCACATGACGAAGCCGCCGGTGTAGTCATCGGGATCGATCGTCTCCCGTCGCAGCCCGAAGCGGTCGTTCCGGGTGCCGGCCTGGGTTCCGCCGTTCAACGGCGGGGCGGAGCTCACGACCGCGGCGCCCGGTGCGTAGACCCGCACCCAGCGCCCGATGTTGCTGAACAGCGCCACGGTCTTGCCGTTCGGATTGAGGGCGCCGACCGACAGGTGCGGTGCCGCATCGGACGGATCATCGACGACGAACTCGGCGTCGGGCCACCGCCAGAGCGCCGCCGGGAAGGCCGGGCGAGAGGTCGCGTCGTTGCCGGCGGAGCACACCACGGCGCAGCCGTGCCGCCGCGCGGCGACGAGGTAGCGCACGAGGGTCTGGTCGAACTGACCGTCTTCCGGAGTCTCGTGGTAGTAGCTCAGCGACAGGTTGAGCACATCGATGGGGCGGCCGCCCGGAAGACCCCGGGCATCGCGGATGACGAGCTCCGCCACCGCGCGCACCGCCTCGAGGAACTCGCCCTCCAGCAACGTGCCCTGACTGTCGGCAACGCGGATCGAGATGAGGTCGGCGTCGGGACAGATCTGCCGCACGACCCCGGCGACGAACGTGCCGTGACCGGCCGCCGCGTCGAGGAAGCCGTCGTAGGGTCCGGAGACGTCGCCGATCGCCTCGGGATCGTCGGCGGGATTCGTGATCCCGATCGGCACACCGTTGACGTGGGGGTCGCGATCGACGATCGACGGCGGCAGCCACGCGTGCTTTCCGCAGCCGGTGTCCATGTAGGCCACCACCGGGCGACGCCCGCGGACGGTCTCGTCGTCGCGCCGGGGCGGATCGCCGATGTAGCTGACGACCTCACGCCCACCCGACCCGGGGTAGGCGTAGGCCCCCGGACCGGGAGCGTTGGTCGACCCATAGGGGTTGGTGGAACCGTAGGGGTTGGTCGAGCCATACGGGTTCGTCGAACCGTAGGGGTTCGTGGAGCCGTAGGGGTTCGTCGAACCGTAGGGGTTCGTGGAGCCGTAGGGGTTCGTCGAACCGGACGGGTCGACGCTGATGACGTGGTCGAGAGCGACGCCGCTGAGGTCCTTGCCGTAGATCGCCCGCGCACGCTGGAGCAGACGCCACGCATCCACCGGCGGCACCGGCTGATCGTCGCGGCCGGGCTTCGGGTCGGGGAAGATGACGCCGAGGAGCACGAGGGGGAGCCCCAGCTCCTCCTCGGCGACCCTCGCACGCTCCTCCGCCTCGGCGTCGGTCTGGCGATCACCCCGGATGCTCTCCACGCGCACGCCCCACCCGAAGTAGGCGCCGGCCGATCGGAGGATCTCGAGGATCTCGAGCAGCCGCGCGCCCTCCGTCAGCAGCACATGATCGGCGGCATAGGTGGTCGGATAGGGATCGACGCCCTCGACCTGCTCGACGCCCGGGTCGAGGGGCACGCCGCGCGGCCTGCCGGCCTGGATCCGATCGCGCCACCCGGGCTCATCGACGGTGTCGGCCATGCGTCCCCCTGCTCTCTCTCGCCGCGCACGGCGATCTCACTCGGCGGATGCGGGCGCATCCACCGCTCTCAGGCCTCGAACTGAGGCGTCTCGAACTCCTTCATGGCTCCGTCCGTGCCGCGCACGGCCATCCGCAGACGCGTCATGCCGGGCGGGATCTCCTCGAACGCGAACCGGCCGTGCTCGGCCGGGTCGGCCGCCCAATCCGCGTCGCCCTGCACGAGCCGGATCGCGAGCGTCTCGGCGTCGACCCAGCCGTCGATGCGCCGATTGCCCGCGGCGGTCACGCTCACGTGCAGCAGCACGGTCGTGTCGCCGCGGCTGAATTGCAGGGTCGCGGTCTCTGCGGGCGTCGTGCGCACCGCTCCGGTGACGGCCCCCTCCACGAGGGTCAGCAGCGCGTACTCCCGCGACAGGTCGGCGACCGCCACGGCGGCGACCATCCGATCGATCATGTCGGCCGGCATCGGGTCGATGTCATCCCATGTCGCGCGCAGCCGCGCGAACAGCGCCGCGTCTGCGGCGAAGTCTTCAGTGTCCATGTGCGTCTTCCTCTTCCCCGGCGCCCTCGAAGAGGGTGCGGAGCTTGCCGAGGCAGCGCCGGCGAGTCGGTCCGATCGATCCGACCGGCATCGCCATGTCGGCGGCGATGCGGGCGTAGTCGGGGCGGTCGTCGAATGCGACGATGCGCAGCAGCCGCTGGCAGCGTTCATTGAGCTGTGCCACGGCCTGCCACAGGCGACGCGACTCGTCGTCGGTCGCCGCGGTCTGTTCCGCGGATTCGTGGACCGGAAGGTGCGGCTCGAGGTTCTGGGCCTCGGTCGCCTCGGCGCGACGCTGCTGCTTGCCCACCCGCCACGCCTCACGGCGCGCCGTCGTGGTCAGCCAACCCGACACGGCACTCGGATCGGCGATCGCGGAATGCCGCTGCACGAGGGTGAGCCACGTAGTCTGCACGACGTCCTGCGCGAGCGCGGCGTCGAGCCCGTACGCGCGCACCACGTGCCACAGCACCGGCGTCATCAGCGCCACCAGTTCATCCATCGCCCGACGGTCGCCGTCCCGCCAACGCCGAAAGAAAGCGGCCGCTCTCTCCCACCGTGGCTGATCGACGGACTCGACGGAGGCCCCAGACCCCGCATGCGTCATGAAGCCCATTGTGTCCACAACACCGGAGAGGGCGAAAGTCGCTCGGTGATACATGGGAGAATCGACAGATGTCGAAAGCGCGAATTCTCTATGTCTGCGCGCGCCCGCAGCGCGAGGCCGCCGAGGCGGAATCGCGGTCGTTCGGCCGCGCCATGGGGCTCGAGTCGGGAGCCCTCGACGAGCTCGACCTCGTGCGCACCTCGCTGGATGCGGCGATGCTCGGAGACTACGCCGGACTCGTCGTCGGCGGCAGCCCGTTCAACGTCACCGACCCTGAAGACACGAAGACCGACGTGCAGCGGCGCGTGGAGGCCGACCTCGAGCGCATCGTCGGCGCCTCGGCCGACGGCGGACCGGTGGGGCTGTTCACCTGCTACAGCATCGGCGTGGTCACCCGCATGCTCGGGGGAACCGTGAGCCGCGCCTTCCCCGAAGACACCGGACCGACCCCCGTGCAGGTGACCGATGCCGGCGCGGCCGACCCGCTCTTCGACGGCCTGCCCGAGACCTTCACCGCACTCACCGCCCACAAGGAGGGCACCGAGACCCTGCCGCCGGGCGCCGTGCATCTGGCCGCCGGCGCCGCGTGCCCCGTGCAGGCGTACCGCGTCGGGGAGCGGGTCTACACCACGCAGTTCCATCCCGAGCCCACGCCGGCGGACTTCATCGAGCGGATGACCGTCTACCGCAACGACGGCTACTTCGACGCCGACGACTTCGATGTCATCGCGGATCGCGTGCGCCCGGCCGAGCTCGACGCGCCGTTGACGCTGCTGCGGACCTTCGCCACGCGCATCGCCCTCTGAGCCGCGCGGCGGCCGACGCCGCGGTCTGTCAGGAAGTCCGTGGCTGGCCTTGCGTCACGATGATCACGGTCAGTCGTGCTCGGGACGCAGGAGCCGCAGTCCCGCGATGATGGCGGGTACCACCAGCACCACGGCGGCGACGAGAAGGGCGGCCGTCGCGATCGCCTCGCTCGACGGTTCGCCGGTGAAGCGGGCCACGGCCAGCCACGTCAACCCCCACGCGATGGCGACACCGGGCGCGATGCGCCACCGGCTGGCCCACGCGATCCCGAGACCGATGACACCGACCACCAGCAGCACCACGATGCCCCACACATCGGGCGCGTCCACGCGCACGCCGCTCGCGGTGAAATAAGCGGTGAGGTTGGCGACCGTGGCGAGCGTCACCCACCCCAGGTGCAGGCCCGTCACGCCGTCGATGAGGGCCGCATCCAGCACCCCGCCGCGCGGAAGCCGGGTCGCGACCGACCGCCGAAAGGTGAAGCCGAGCGCGACCAGCAGCACGGCGATCATCACGACGGTGAGCAGCAACGTCGTGAACTGAGCGGTCACCAGCCACAGGCCGTTGAGCACTTCGGTGACCGCGATCCACCAGCCCATCGACCGCTGGCGCATGCTCGCCCGCTGCGACGGCAGCGCCTGCCAGATCGCGTAGGCGATGAGTCCGAGGTAGATGACGCTCCAGATCTGGAACGCCGGGCGGGCGGGCGCCAGATATGACGCGTCGGCGTCGAGGGCGCCGCCCTGCAGGTCCTGCACGGGCGTTCCGCCGAAGAGCCCCGTGCCCACCATTGCGGCGATCAGCATGAACACCGTCGCCGCGATCACCCCGATCTGCCGCACGAGGTCGGCGGCAGACGCGGTGGTCTCGGATGCGGGCTGCGGCGAGGTCATGCCCCTACGGTAGGAACCCGTCCGGAATCCGCTCAGAGGCTTGCGCCGCCCGCGCAGCTGTGTCAGGCGCGATCATCCCCCGGCCGGTGCGGGCCGATGATGACGGCCGCGTCGGCGGGGACGGTGATGCCGCCGGACTCCTCGGTGACGGCGGGCGACGTGCTCAGCAGCACGACCTCGCCTTCCTCCATTCGCGTCGTCCACGGGTTCCCGGCGAGGTTCACGAGGATGCGCAGCGCACCACGGCGCAGCTCCCAGGCGCGGCTGCCGGGGCCCTCGTCGACCACGAGGTCGGCGCCGAGCGCGGCGAGATCGGGATCGGTGAGCTCCGGTCGCTCGCGGCGCAGGCGCGCGAGGCGGCGGTAGAGCGCGAGCAGGCGCGCGTGCTCGCCGTCGCCGGCCTCCTCCCACGCGAGGTGAGAGCGGTGGTAGGTCTCGGGATCCTGCGGATCGGGCACCGTCGCCGGGTCCCACCCCATGCGGGCGAACTCCTCGATACGGCCTTTCGCGGTGGCCTCCCCGAGCTCGGGCTCCGGATGCGACGTGAAGAACTGCCACGGAGTCGACGCGCCCCACTCCTCGCCCATGAAGAGCATGGGGGTGCCCGGAGCGGTGAGGGTCAGTACCGCGGCCACGGCCAGGCGGTCCGGCGTCAGCGACTGGCTGAGCCGGTCGCCGGCGGCGCGGTTGCCGATCTGGTCGTGGTCCTGCGCGAAGGTCACCAGGCGCCACGCCGGCATCTCCGCGGGAACGGGCCGGCCGTGCTCGCGTCCCCGGAACGACGAGTACGTGCCGTCATGGAAGAACCCGCGCGTCCACACCTTGGTCAGCGCGTCGACAGCCGCGAAGTCCTCGTAGTATCCGACCGTCTCGCCGGTGAGTGCCACGTGCGCCGCGTGGTGCCAGTCGTCGCTCCACTGCGCGTGGAGGCCATAGCCGCCGGCTTCTCGCGGCAGGATCAGCGTCGGGTCGTTCATGTCCGATTCCGCGATCAGCGTCAGCGGCACGCCGCGATGGGCCGAGAGGGCGTCGGCGGCCTCGGCGAGCTCGCGCAGGATGTGCACCGGCTGCGCGTCCTTCAGCGCGTGGACCGCATCCAGCCGCAGTCCGTCGACGCCGTAGTCGCGCATCCACATCAGGGTGTTCTCGACGATGTAGGCGCGCACGGCGGGCTCGTCGAGGTCGACGCTGGAGCCCCACGTGTTGCGCTCGGCGTCGCGCAGATACGGACCGAACTCGGGCAGGTAGTTGCCGCTCGGGCCGAGGTGGTTGTAGACGACGTCCTGGATGACCGCGAGCCCGGCGGCGTGGGCGGCCTGAACGAAGCGCACATACGCCGCCGGCCCGCCGTAGGCCTCGTGCACCGTGTACCAGAGCACGCCGTCGTAGCCCCAGTTCCACACGCCATTGAAGCCGTTGACCGGCAGCAGTTCGATATGCGAGACCCCGAGGTCGACCAGGTGCGAAAGGCGACCGGCCGCGGCATCGAGGGTGCCCTCGGGGGTGAAGGTGCCGACGTGCATCTCGTAGACCAGGCCTCCGGCAAGCTGTCGCCCGGTCCACATCGCGTCGGTGAGGTGCGGTGCCGCGGCGGTCAGCGCCTCGTGATCGACGTGCGCAGAGAGTCCGTGCACACCGTCGGGCTGACGCCTCGAACGCGGGTCCGGGCGAACATGATCCCCGTCGCCGAGCACGAACCCGTACCGTTCGCCGTCGGCGAGGTCGACGTCGCACGTCCACCAGCCATCGGCGGCGGCGGTCATCTCGACGTCGCCGCTTCCCGGTCGGCGCAGCCGCATCCGCTCGACCCGCGGTCCCCACACCTCGACGCTCATGATCTCATTCCCCCTCGAGTGCACGGCTTCTCGCCGAAAGCACGAGATATCTGCGCAGACAAGGCGTGCACTCGGCGAGTTCTCGTGCACTCGATGTCAGCCACCGGACACCTCGCGAGCCAGGAGAGCGACCGGGTACGTCGACAGCAGGTCGGCGAGCGCGCTCGCGCCGCCCGCGATGCGCCGGCCCGTGATCGCGTCGACGAAGGCGCCGTCGGGCAGCATCAGGGCGGTGTCGCCCCAGCCGCCGCGGGCGGCGAGGCCTACCGGCAGCCGCGTCGCGACGGCGATCGCACCACCGCGATCGAACGCGATCGCGTGGTCGGCGGCCTCACCCACCACCGTCATCGGCGTGTAGCGCGTGTACAGCTCCGGATGCTCCCGGCGCAGGCGCAGCGCCCGGGAGGTGACCAGCAGCTTCGCCGCACCCCCGGCATCGACCGCGGGCAGCTCGCCGCGCGAGAACCCGGCGTCGAGCTCGGCCAGCATCCGGGCTCGCCGCGCGAAGTCCACCGGACGCCGGTTGTCGGGATCGACCAGCGAGGTCTCCCACAGCTCCGACCCCTGGTAGACGTCGGGCACACCCGGACCGGCGAGCTGCAGCAGCTTCGCCGACAAGGAGTTCGACCACCCGGCCTCGGCGATCTCGTCGACGAAGGCCTCGACGAGACCGCCGGCGGATCCGAACGCGGCGTCGACGAGGTCGTGCATGCGCTGCTCGAAGATCTCGTCGGGGCGCCACCAGCCGGTCTGCTCCGCGGCCTCGCGCGCCGCCTTCTCGGCGTAGGCGTGCAGCCGCTCGGGCGTCGCCGGCCAGGATCCGACGATCGCCTGCCACAGCAGGTTGTCGAAGGGGCCGTTCCCGGTCGAGGCGACCTCGCGCAGGCGATCCAGCACCTCGCCCCAGCGCCCCGGCACCTCGGCGAGCACGTCGAGGCGAGCGCGCACATCTTCGCCGCGCTTGGTGTCGTGGGTCGACAGCGTCGTCATCGCGTGCGGCCACGACGCCTGACGGCGCTGCCACGCCGCGTGGAACCCCGGCACCGACAGCGCGAACACGACGGGATCGCCGCCGACCTCGGTGAGAGAGCCCAGCCGCGTGTAGCGGTAGAACGCGGTGTCCTCGACGCCCTTGGCCATGACCGGGCCGGTCGTCTGCTCGAAGCGGCGAGTGACCTCGAGCGTGGCGTCGGAGAGGACCGGGACGAGGGTGCGGATCGCGTCGGCCAGGTCGGGACGACGGCGCTCCGCCTCCCGAGCGGCGTGGTGGAGGTCCTCGATCCCGGCCGGCAGGTAGGACCGGTAGGTCGGGAAGCACGCCAGGAGCTCGGCGAGGGCGTCTTCGGCGTCGGCGACCGGCTCGGGCAGGCCCCGCACGAGGCGGCGGATCTCGGAGACCTGGATCGTGTCGGCGATCATGCGCTTGGTGTCGTGGATCATGTCGCCCCACACCGGAACGGTGCCGCGCAGCACGCCGTCGAGGGCGGTGAGAGGCTGCTCGCCGTTCGGGTCGACGAGCACCCGGTCGATCTCGGCCAGCGCGTCGTAGCCGGTCGTCCCGGCGGTGGCCCACCAGGCCGGGAGCGCCTCGGACGGCTCGGCGCCCGGTTCGTGGGCGCTGCGCTCGAGGATCTTCTCCACGAGCACGTAGGCGCCGCCGGTGGCCTCGGCCAGCCGCGCGAGGTAGCCGCCCGGGTCGGCGAGGCCGTCGGGATGGTCCACGCGCAGGCCGTCGACCAGGCCCTCCCGCACCCACCGCAGCACCTCGGCATGGGTCGCGTCGAAGATCTCCGGCCGCTCGACCCGCACCGCCGCGAGCGTCGTCACGGCGAAGAAGCGGCGGTAGTTGAGGTCCGTGGCCTCGTCCTGCCAGAAGCGCAGCTCCCAGTGCTGCCGCTCGAGCACGGATCGCACCCCGTCGGCCGT
The DNA here is from genome assembly GCF_002358725.1 of Microbacterium sp. UBA3394. NCBI lineage: Bacteria > Bacillati > Actinomycetota > Actinomycetes > Micrococcales > Microbacteriaceae > Microbacterium > Microbacterium sp. UBA3394. Next base: position 4,535 of record NZ_DEPK01000192.1, on the reverse strand, counting down.
GGCGAGGTCGTCGCCCTCGCCCACGGAGCCGGGTGCGAGGGGCAGGATGTGCTCGAAGTACCGTGCGAGCCCGGTCGGCGATTCCGGCGCCGGCGCGGGATCGATGCGGATGTCGCCGATCACCTCATCCAACGGCGCCCCGAGGACGGGTACGCGGATGCGGCCCTCGCCGACCTCCCAGTCGATGTCGAACGCGTCGGCGTGCGCCGATGAGCGTCCGTGGGTGAGCACATCCCACCACCACGGGTTCTCGCGTGGCTGCGAGATGCCCATGTGGTTGGGCACGATGTCGGCGAGCACGCCGAGCCCGGCATCGCGGGCGGCCGCCGAGAAGCGGGCGAGCCCCTCGGGTCCGCCGCGGTCGGCGTCGACCCGTGTGACGTCGGTCACGTCGTAACCGTGGTCACTGCCCCGCGTCGACTGCAGCAACGGCGACACGTAGGCGGTGTCCACCCCGAGGTCGGCGAGGTATCCGGTCACCGCCGCGGCGGCGTCGAGATCGAAACCGGCGCGGATCTGCAGCCGATAGGTCGACACGGGATGCGCGGGCATGGCAGTCCTCTTCCGGTCCGGTGCGATCCGTCAGTCACCCTCGTCGTCGACCGAGGCGGCCGCGGACGGTGACGGTGGGGTGACGACGGGGATCTCGGTGGTGCGCGAATGCACGAGCATGCTGAGCGAGGCCGCGACCGAGTGATCGACCTCCGGGTCGGGAAGGTCGTGCTCGCGCAGCACGATGAGCGCCTTCGGCTGCAGCGGGATGCGCGAACCGGGATCGAGCGGGTCGGTGTTGGCCCACTCCCCCGCCGTGTCGACCATGACATCCCACTCCGGCCCGTAGCGCGGGGCCGGGATCTTGAAGTCGACGGGCTCGTCGCCGGCGTTGAACAGCACGATGAAGTGCCGGTCGGTGATCTCCTCGCCCCACTTGTCGCGCTCGCGGATGCCGCGACCGTTGAGGAAGATCCCGATCGTGCGGCCGAACCCGGACTCCCAGTCCTCCGGCTGCATGAGCGTGCCGTCGGGCCGCAGCCACACCACATCGGGAATGGGCCGACCCTCTTCCATCTTCACCGGGCGTCCGTCGAAGAAGCGTGTGCGCCGGAAGGTGGGATGGTCCTTGCGCAGGCGCGCGAGCGCAGCGGTGAACTCGACCAGCGGCTGGTCGACGGCATCCCAGTCGATCCAGGTGAGCTCGTTGTCCTGGGCGTAGCCGTTGTTGTTGCCGAACTGCGTGCGGCCGAGCTCGTCGCCGTGCGAGAGCATCGGCACGCCCTGGCTCAGCATCATCGTGGCGATGAAGTTGCGCTGCTGCTGGGCGCGCAGCGTGAGGATCTCCGGGTCGTCGGTCGGGCCCTCGACGCCGTGGTTGTAGGACCGGTTGTGCGATTCGCCGTCTCGGTTGTCTTCGCCGTTGGCCTCGTTGTGCTTGTCGTTGTACGACACGAGGTCGCGCAGCGTGAAGCCGTCGTGAGCGGTGACGAAGTTGATCGACGCGACCGGCGCGCGCCCGGACCGCTCATACAGGTCGCTGGAGCCGGTCAGGCGCGAGGCGAACTCGCCCAGGGCCTGCGGCTCGCCGCGCCAGAAGTCGCGCACGGTGTCGCGGTACTTGCCGTTCCACTCGGTCCACTGCGGCGGGAAGTTGCCGACCTGGTAGCCGCCGGGGCCGACGTCCCACGGCTCGGCGATGAGCTTCACCTGCGAGACCACCGGGTCCTGCTGCACCATCTCGAAGAAGGTCGAGAGGCGGTCGACATCGTAGAACTCGCGCGCGAGCGTGGAGGCAAGATCGAAGCGGAAGCCGTCGACGTGCATCTCCAGCACCCAGTAGCGCAGCGAATCCATGATCAGCTGCAGCGAGTGGGGGTTGCCGACGTTCATGCTGTTGCCGGTGCCGGTGTAGTCGGTGTAGTAGCGCTTGTCGTTCTGCTCGAGCCGGTAGTACGCCTCGTTGTCGATGCCGCGCATCGACAGGGTCGGGCCCAGGTGGTTGCCCTCCGCGGTGTGGTTGTAGACCACATCCAGGATGACCTCGATGCCCGCCTCGTGCAGCGAGCGCACCATCGCCTTGAACTCCTGCACCTGCTGGCCGTTGACGCCCGTCGAGGCGTAGCCGTGATGGGGAGCGAAGAAGCCGATGGTGTTGTAACCCCAGTAGTTCGACAGCCCCTTCTCCTGCAGGGTCGAGTCGTTGACGAACTGGTGCACCGGCATGAGCTCGATCGCGGTCACGCTGAGCTTCTGCAGGTGGTCGATGACCGCGGGATGCGCCACCCCGGCGTAGGTTCCCCGCATCTCCTCCGGCACCGACGGGTGCAGCTGCGTCAGCCCCTTCACGTGCGCCTCGTAGATGAACGTCTCGTGCAGCGGCGTCTTCGGCGACCGGTCACCCTGCCAGTCGAAGAAGGGGTTGATGACGACGCCCTTCATCATGTCGGCCGCCGAGTCGTCGTCGTTGCGCGAGTCCGGGTCGCCGAAGGTGTAGCTGAAGACGGACTGTCCCCACTTCACCCGACCGTCGACGGCCTTGGCGTACGGATCGAGCAGGAGCTTGTTGGGGTTGTAGCGCTGCCCGTTGGCCGGATCGTACGGGCCGTGAACACGGTAGCCGTAGCGCTGCCCGGGCTGCACGTTCGGCAGGTACGCGTGCCAGACGAACGCGTCGACGTCGAGCAGCTCGACGCACGTCTCGGTGCCGTCGTCGTCGAACAGGCACAGTTCGACTTTGTCGGCACCTTCGCTGAACAGCGCGAAGTTCGTGCCGTTACCGTCGAATGTCGCACCCAGCGGATATGCGGATCCGGGCCATGTCTGCACGAAAAACCACCTCGAGTTCGGGAGTTCAACCCTAGAGGATGCGTGCGTCGCGAACGGGTCCTCCCGGAGTCGGCCTCTCGTCGCTATGATGCCCCGCGCGGCGGGTCGGCCAGGAGCCCGATCCGTTCGTCGAGGTAGCCGGCCAGCGGCACGAATCCGGCCGCTGCGCTCCACCGCACGTGCGGCTTACCGCCGATCATCGCCAGCGGACCCGACGACCCACCGGCATCCACCGCGGCGAGGTCGAGCACCCGCCAGCCGACGTGCACGGCGATGCCCTCCTCGAAGCCGCCGCGGAAGGCCGCCGCCTGAAGCGCGGCGCGGTCCCGCTGCGACTCGGCGGTGAATCCGCGCCGTGCCTCCTCGCGGGAGCGCACGATCTCGCCGGTGGCCGAGACGTGCTCGTCGGCGACCAGCAGCACCCCCAGGTGCCACGCCTGATCACGGGGCGCGATCCGCGGGGCACGGCGCACCCCGAGCACGCGACGCGGTTCGACGAGCTCGCCGAGCTGTTCGCGCGGCAGTCCCGCGAGCCGGTCGCGGGCGTCGGCGAACAGGGCGCTGGTGCTCACGCCATGTCGTCCAGGGTCGGGGCGATCCGCGCAGCCCGCTCGCCGCGCAGCCGCATCGCGATGAGCGGGAACAGCAGCACCGACAGCATGCCGCCGCCGACGAGGAGCGCGGCGTGCACCGTCGTCAAGAGGCCCTCATCCAGTCCGATGGCGGTGACGGCGACGATGATCGGAAGGCCCGTGGCACCCATGAACGCCATCGCGAGGCGATCCTTGCCGGTCGAGCCGACGGGCGCGGCGAGCATCGACGGCAGACCGCGGATGACGAAGAGCGCGAGGAGCACGACGGGCAGGCCGAGGAAGAGGATCGGGTCGGCCAGCAGCGCCTGGAGGTCGAAGGTGACACCGGTGTAGAGAAAGAAGATCGGCACGAGGAAGCCGAAAGCGACCGCCTCCACCTTGCTCTCGACCGCTTCTCGATCGGCCTCGTCGGCGTCGCGCATGATGAGGCGCCACACGATGCCGGCGGCGAACGCCCCCAGCAGGAAGTCCAGATCCAGCAGCACGCTGACCGAGATGAGACCGCCGAGGATCAGCAGGATCACCCGGATCGCGAACTGTCCCGACGTGTGCAGCGTCGCGCTGACCGCCTGGTGCATCGCGCCGTGCGGGATGCGGAAGGCCAGCCAGATCGCCCCACCCGCCACGAGCATGAACAGCAGCAGCACCAGGGTCGACAGGCCGATGTCGCGGCTGCCGAGGAACAGCGAGATGGCGATCAGCGGTCCGAACTCGCCGAGCGCGCCGACCGCGCCGACCGCCTGACCGAACGGCGACTTCAGCTCCCCCGCATCCCGCAGCACCGGCAGGAGCGTGCCGAGCGCGGTCGACGACAGCGCGATGCCGATCACCACGGCGGCCTCCCACGGGGTGAGCACGAGGGCGGCGAAGACCCCGGCGCCGAGGCTGAGAATCCATCCGAGGCTCGCCCGGCGGCCCAGACGCCCGCGGAAGGCGGCGAACTCGATCTCGGTGCCGGCCACGAAGAACAGCATCGCGAGGCCGAAGTCGCTCATGAGCTCGATGAACGCGGACTCCCCGACCCAGCCGAGCACGGCCGGTCCGATGAGGATGCCGAGCAGCAGCTCGAACACGACGACCGGCACCCGCACCCAGCGGCCGAGACCCCGCGCGAACAGCGGC
>NZ_DEPK01000047.1:0-4245 GCF_002358725.1 Microbacterium sp. UBA3394 | reverse complement strand
CCGATGGCCGGCGGCGTCGATTCCCTCAACGTCGCCGCAGCCGGTGCGGTGGCCGTCTGGGCGCTCAATCCCCGTCGTCGATGACGCGTCCGGCCGCACCACCGAGCGGCAGGGCATCGGGACGCTTCGCGGTGACGTGGTCGCCGGAGGACTGATGCCGCACGCGGCGCAGCACCCACGGCACGAGATACTCCCGCGCCCACACCAGGTCGCCGGACCGGGCCTTGCGCCACGTCTGCCGGGGGAGCGGGTCGGGCTGCATGGCGAGCAGGTCGTTCGGCACGTTCAGTGCCCGAAGTACCATGCGAGCGACCTCGTGGTGACCGAGCGCGTTCATGTGCAGGCGGTCGTCGTCGAAGAACCGCATGTCCTGCACCTCCTTCAGCGCCCACTGGTCGGCGACGATCGCGTCGTAGCGGTCGGCGATCGCGCGGATGTTCTCGTTGTAGATCGCCACTTTGCCGCGGATGCCGCGGAACACCGGCGTGAAGTCGGTGTCGATCCCGGTGAAGACCACGAGGGTCGCGCCGTCGCGCGACAGGCGTGCGACGGCGTCCTCGAACAGCTCGGCGACGGCATCGGGGTCGCTCCCCGGGCGGATGACGTCGTTGCCCCCCGCCGAGAACGTCACGAGGTCCGGCTTGAGCGCGAGCGCGGGTTCGACCTGTTCGGCCACGATCTGCCCGATGAGGCGCCCCCGCACGGCGAGATTGGCGTACGCGAAATCCTCCACCTGGTCGGCGAGCACCTCGGCGACCCGATCGGCCCATCCTCGATGCCCACCCGGCGAAGCCGGCTCCGGATCGCCGATGCCCTCGGTGAACGAATCGCCGATCGCGACGTAACGACGCCACGGATGCGGTCCGGTGTTCTCGACGAACGGGGTGCGGTTCGCGCTCGCGCCTGCCATGGATCTCCTTCGGTTCGTGACCGATACGAGGCTATTCCCGCGCGGCCGCCGCCGGGAGCCGACGTCGCGGGGCTCGTCTAAGGTAGTCAGTCGCATCAGCGGATCACACGACAGGGAGGGATGCCGTGCTCGACGAGTCTCCTCCCGCCGACGGCGCGCATCCTTCCGACGCTCACCTCGGGAGCTTCGCGGCCGAGCACCTCTCGCCCACGTACCCGCAACGCGCTCCGTGGGGCACCGCACAGCGTCTGCGTGCCTGGCAGGCGGAAGCGCTCGACCTGTACTTCTCGATGGACGGCCCCGACGGTCCGGGTTCCGGTCCGCGCGACTTCCTCGCTGCCGCGACCCCCGGCGCCGGCAAGACCACGTTCGCGCTGCGCCTCGCGACGGAACTGCTGCGGCGTGACGTCGTCGACCGCATCGTCGTGGTCGCCCCGACCGAGCACCTGAAGACGCAGTGGGCGGATGCCGCCGCCCGGGTGTCGATTCGCCTGGACCCCGCCTTCAGCAATCGTCACGTCGCTCCCGCTCGGCACTACCACGGTGTGGCCGTCACCTACGCCCAGGTGGCCGTCAAGGCCTCGGTGCACGAGCAGCTCGTGCTCGACCGTCGCACGCTCGTGATCCTCGACGAGGTGCACCACGGGGGCGACGCACTCAGCTGGGGGGATGCGCTGCGGGAGGCGTACCGACGCGCGACGCGTCGTCTGCTCCTGTCGGGCACACCGTTCCGCAGCGACACCGCGCCGATCCCGTTCGTCGAGTACCACCCCGACGCGAAGGGCATCCGTCTCTCGCGGACCGACTACAGCTACGGCTATCGCCGCGCGCTCGAGGACGGCGTCGTGCGGCCGGTGATCTTCCTGGTCTACGCGGGGCAGATGCGCTGGCGCACCAAGACGGGCGAGGAGATGGAGGCCCACCTCGGCCAGGACAACACGAAGGACATCACGTCCCAGGCGTGGCGTACGGCCCTGAACCCGGATGGGCAGTGGATCCCCGCCGTGCTGCGCTCGGCGGACCGACGGCTGAGCGAGGTGCGCGAGCATGTGCCCGACGCCGGAGGACTCGTGATCGCGACGGATCAGACCGCGGCGCGCGCGTACGCCGCGATCCTCGAGCAGATCAGTGGCGAGGCGCCCACGGTGGTGCTCTCCGACGAGGCCGAGGCATCGGCGCGCATCGAGGAGTTCGCGCGCGGTGAGAAGCGCTGGATGGTCGCGGTGCGCATGGTGTCGGAGGGTGTGGATGTGCCGCGCCTGGCGGTCGGCGTGTACGCCACCTCCGCATCCACGCCCCTGTTCTTCGCGCAGGCCATCGGACGGTTCGTGCGCGCGCGCCGTCGCGGCGAGACCGCGAGCGTCTTCCTTCCGAACGTCCCCCAGCTGCTCGCTCTCGCCAACGAGCTGGAGCGACAGCGCGATCATGCCCTCGATCGCGATTCCGACGGCGACGACGACTGGAACGCCGAGGAAGACCTCCTGGACGCGGCCGAGCGCGACGAGAAGGCCTCCGACGCGCTCACCGAGGAGTTCTCCTATGAGGCGCTCGGATCGTTCGCCCATTTCGACCGCGTGCTCTACGACGGGCGCGAATTCGGTCAGCTGGCCGTGCCGGGAACCCCGGAGGAGGAGGAGTTCCTCGGTCTGCCCGGACTCCTCGAACCCGAGCACGTGCACGAGCTTCTGATGCAGCGTCAGGCCCGACAGGGCCGGCATCGGAAGGAACGCGAGTCGAGGGAGTCGGCCACCGATCGGCCGCCTTCGCCGGAACAGACGCTCCCGCCGGCGCTGCACCGGACGCTCCGTGAACAGCGGCAGCTGCTCAACAGCCTCGTGGGACTCTATGCCCGGCAATCGGGTGAGCCGCACGGCGCCGTCCATGCCGAGCTGCGGCGGGTGTGCGGTGGACCGGCGGTGGCACAGGCGACGGTGGCGCAGCTGCAGTCCCGCATCGATGTGCTGCGCTCCCGCGTGCGCTCCTGACGTCCACGGCACCGCCTCCGGCGGCTTCGGAGCTCCGAAATGCTGGCAATACCGGCCGATACGAGTGGCGTGGGTGTCCGCGCTGACTAGCGTGAAGTGTGCCCGAGACCACACCGATCGCCACCCCGAGGGAACGACGCCGCTGGGCGCGATACCTCGTCGACGAACGCGCCGAGGCCGACGTCTATCGTCGTCTCGCGTCTCGCCGCACGGGCGAGGAGCGCGCCATCCTCATCGCCCTCGCCGAGGCCGAGGGGCGTCATGAGGCGCATTGGCTCGCACTTCTCGGCGGAGAGCCCGAACGGCTGCCGCATCGCAGCGCATCCAGCGTCGTCCTCGGCTTCATGGCGACGCGCTTCGGATCGGTCTTCGCCCTCGCTCTCGCGCAGAACGCCGAGGCCCGCTCACCGTACGACGACGACCCGGCCGCGACGCCGGCGATGGCCGCCGACGAGCGCGTGCATCACGAGGTGGTCCGCGGCCTCGCGGCGCGCGGAAGGCGTCGCCTGTCGGGGGTGTTCCGCGCGGCCGTCTTCGGCGCCAACGACGGACTGGTGTCGAACCTCGCGCTCGTGCTCGGCATCGGGGCGACGGGCGTCGCGCCGCAGTTCGTGCTCTTCAGCGGCATCGCCGGGCTGCTCGCCGGCGCGCTGTCGATGGGGGCGGGCGAATACGTGTCGGTGCGGTCCCAGCGCGAGCTGCTCGAGGCAGCCCGCCCGAGCGACTACGCCGACGACGCGCTCGGTCACCTCGATCTCGACGCGAACGAGCTCGCCCTGGTCTACCGCACGCGGGGGATGCCGGCCGACGAGGCCGATGCGCGCGCCCGGCAGGTGGTCGGCTCGGCGCGCGAAGGCGGCTCGACGTCCCTCGTCGTGGCCGCCGATCTCGACGGCGACGACGTGATCGGCGGCGCCTGGCGAGCCGCGGGCTCGAGCTTTCTGTTCTTCGCCTCGGGCGCGATCATCCCCGTGCTGCCGTGGCTGTTCGGACTCACCGGACTCGCAGCGGTCTTCCTCGCCCTCGCACTCGTCGGCGTCGCACTGCTGGCCACGGGCGCACTCGTCGGCATCCTGTCGGGGGCCCCGCCGGTGCGGCGCGCGCTGCGCCAGCTCGCGATCGGGTGGGGTGCGGCTGCCGTCACCTACGTCCTGGGGCTGCTGTTCGGCGTCGGCGTGGCCTGACGCCCCCGCTCCACGTCGAGAAACGCCGTTTTCCCCGAGACACCACGCAATGCGTGGTTTCTCGCGGCGGTTGTGGTTTCTCGCGCGGAGCGGCGACGGAGCGGAAACGACGAAAGGGTCCCGATATCGGGACCCTTTCGGACTGTGCGCGAGGGGGGACTTGAAC
>NZ_DEPK01000025.1:2295-2772 GCF_002358725.1 Microbacterium sp. UBA3394 | reverse complement strand
GATCACCCCGTGCAACCTGAGCCTCGACCGCCTCGCGCAGGGGGCGAAGGAGGGCGTTCACGCCGGCGGCGGCTACCCGCTGCAGTTCGGAACCGTCTCCGTCTCCGACGGCATCTCCATGGGCCACGAGGGCATGCACTTCTCGCTCGTCTCGCGCGAGGTCGTCGCCGACTCGGTCGAGACGGTCATGATGGCCGAGCGTCTCGACGGCAGCGTCCTGCTCGCCGGCTGCGACAAGTCCATCCCGGGCATGCTGATGGCCTCGGCGCGACTGAACCTCTCGAGCGTCTTCCTCTATGCCGGTTCGATCGCGCCGGGCTGGGTCAAGCTGTCGGACGGCACCGAGAAGGACGTCACGATCATCGACTCGTTCGAGGCCGTCGGCGCGTGTCTCGCGGGCAAGATGAGCGAAGAAGACCTCAAGCGCATCGAGTGCGCGATCGCGCCGGGCGAGGGTGCCTGCGGCGGCATGTACAC
>NZ_DEPK01000025.1:0-1915 GCF_002358725.1 Microbacterium sp. UBA3394 | reverse complement strand
GCACCGCCGTCGGCCGACCGCCGTCGCGACTACTTCGCGCACAGGTCGGGCGAGGCCGTCGTGAACCTGCTGCGCCAGGGCATCACCACGGGAGACATCCTCACCAAGGAGTCGTTCGAGAACGCGATCGCCCTCGCGATGGCGCTCGGCGGATCCACCAACGTCGTGCTCCATCTTCTCGCGATCGCCAACGAGGCGCAGGTCGACCTCGACCTGCACGACTTCAACCGCATCGGCGACAAGGTTCCCCACATCGCCGACATGAAGCCGTTCGGCCAGTACGTCATGAACGACGTCGACCGCCACGGCGGCATCCCCGTCATCATGAAGGCGATGCTCGACGAGGGGCTGCTGCACGGCGACGCTCTCACGGTGACCGGCAAGACGCTCGCCGAGAACCTGCGGGAGCTGGACCCCGACCCGATCGACGGCACCGTCATCCACACCCTCGACAACCCCATCCACGCCACCGGCGGCATCACGATCCTGCACGGATCGCTCGCCCCCGAGGGTGCGGTGGTCAAGACCGCCGGCTTCGACGCAGCGGTCTTCGAGGGCCCGGCGCGGGTGTTCGAGCGCGAGCGCGCCGCGATGGACGCCCTGGAGGCGGGCGCGATCACGGCCGGCGACGTCGTCGTCATCCGCTACGAAGGCCCGAAGGGCGGCCCCGGGATGCGCGAGATGCTGGCGGTCACGGCCGCCATCAAGGGCGCTGGGCTCGGCAAAGATGTACTACTCTTGACGGACGGTCGATTCTCCGGCGGCACAACCGGCCTGTGCATCGGCCACGTAGCACCCGAAGCGGTGGACGCAGGTCCCATCGGCTTCGTGCGCGATGGTGATCTGATACGGGTCGATATCGCAGCCCGCACTCTCGACCTACTCGTCGACGAAGCGGAGCTGGACTCCCGCCGTTCCGGCTGGGAGCCCCTTCCCCCGCGCTATACCCGTGGCGTCCTGGCCAAGTACTCCAAGCTCGTGCGCTCTGCCGCGCAGGGCGCCGTGACGGGGTAGCGGGCCTCCGACACATCTGTTCGTTCTCGACAGAGGAACCACCATGCCTTCAGAAACCGCAGCCGCCGTGCCGCGGCCACCCGCCCGCAGCGCCTCCGCGCCCGTCTTGTCCGGCGCGCAGGCCATGGTCCGCTCGCTCGAGCTGCTCGGCGTCACCGATGTCTTCGGCATCCCGGGCGGGGCGATCATGCACTTCTACGACCCGCTGATGGACGCCAGCGAGCTGCGTCACATCCTCGTGCGTCACGAGCAGGGTGCCGGTCACGCCGCCGAAGGGTTCGCGTCGGCATCGGGCCGGCCCGGCGTCGCGATCGCGACCTCCGGACCCGGCGCGACCAACCTCGTCACGGCCATCGCCGACGCGTACATGGATTCCGTCCCGCTGGTGTGCATCACCGGTCAGGTGTTCTCGCACCTCATGGGGACCGACGCGTTCCAGGAGGCCGACATCGTCGGCATCACCATGCCGATCACCAAGCACTCCTTCCTCGTGAAGGATGCCGCCGAGATCCCGGGCGCCATCGCCGCGGCGTTCGAGATCGCCACCACCGGTCGCCCCGGCCCCGTGCTGGTGGACATCACGAAGGACGCACAGCAGGCCGAGGTTCCCTTCGTGTGGCCGCCGAAGTACGACCTGCCGGGATATCGACCGGTCACGAAGGCGCACGGCAAGCAGATCCAGGCCGCTGCGCAGCTGATCGCCGAAGCCAAGAAGCCCGTTCTGTACGTCGGCGGCGGGGTCATCCGTGCCGGCGCTGCGGACGAGCTGCGCACGCTCGCGGAGTCGACCGGTGCGCCCGTGGTCACGACCCTGATGGCACGCGGCGCCTTCCCCGACTCGCATTCGCAGCATCTCGGCATGCCGGGCATGCACGGCACCGTCCCGGCGGTGCTGGCGCTG
>NZ_DEPK01000119.1:0-23556 GCF_002358725.1 Microbacterium sp. UBA3394 | reverse complement strand
CAGCGACACGGCGCGGTACGCCTCGGCCTGCTTCGACAGGTCGTCGAAGATGATGAGGACGTGCTTGCCGTCGTACATCCAGTGCTGACCGATGGCCGAGCCGGTGTACGGAGCGAGGTACTTGAAGCCGGCGGGGTCCGACGCGGGTGCGGCGACGATGGTGGTGTAATCCATCGCACCGGCGTCTTCGAGCGCGCCCTTCACCGAAGCGATGGTCGAGCCCTTCTGGCCGATGGCGACGTAGATGCAGCGCACCTGCTTGGTCGGGTCGCCCGACTCCCAGTTGGCCTTCTGGTTGATGATCGTGTCGATCGCGATGGCCGTCTTGCCGGTCTGGCGGTCGCCGATGATCAGCTGGCGCTGGCCGCGGCCGATCGGGATCATCGCGTCGATCGCCTTGATGCCGGTCTGCATCGGCTCGTGCACGCTCTTGCGCTGCATGACGCCGGGAGCCTGCAGCTCGAGCGCGCGGCGCCCGATCGAGGAGATGTCGCCGAGTCCGTCGATCGCGTTGCCGAGCGGGTCGACCACGCGGCCGAGGTAGCCGTCGCCGACGGGCACCGAGAGCACCTCGCCGGTGCGCGTGACCTGCTGGCCGGCTTCGATGCCGGCGAAGTCGCCGAGCACGACGACACCGATCTCGTGCTCGTCGAGGTTCAGGGCGAGACCCTGCGTGCCGTCCTCGAACACGACCAGTTCGTTGGCCATGACGCCGGGCAGGCCCTCGACGTGGGCGATGCCGTCCGCGGCGTCCACGACGGTGCCGACCTCCGTCGCCGCGGCCCCGGTGGGCTCGTAGGCGGCGACGAAGTCCTTCAGCGCGTCACGGATGACGTCGGGGCTGATAGAGAGTTCTGCCATTGTCTTCCCTTTATACTCACTACTTCTGTGTGGGGCCGTGGCCCGAAGCCTCCGCCTTGCGGCGGGAAGTCTGTTAGCCGGCCAGTCGCTGCCGGAGATCGGCCAGGCGCGTGGACACGCTGGCATCGATGACGTCGTTCGCGATCTGCACCCGCACGCCGCCGATGACCGCGGGGTCCACGACGGTGTTGATCGCGACCTCGGTGCCGTACCGCTTCGACAGCGTCGCCGACAGGCGCTGGACCTGGGCGTCGCTGAGCGGCGCGGCCGAGGAGACCGTCGCGACCGTGCGGCCGCGCTGGTCGGCGACCACGCGCATCGCGTTGGCCACGAGCTGTCGCACGCGGCGCTCCCGCGGCTGCTGCACGAGCGAGGACACGATCAGCCGTGCTGCCTCGCTCGAGCGTCCGGTCAGCAGCGTGTCGACGAGAGCACCCTTGGCGGATGCGTCGCCGAGCCGGCTGCCGAGCGCCAGTTCGAGCTCCGGGTTCTCCGCCACCGTCCGCGAGAAGCGGAAGAGCTCGTCTTCGACCGGCGAGGCCGGCTCTGCGACGGCTGCGGCACGGATTGCGAGCTCTTCGAGCCCGTCGACCATGTCGGAGGCCGACGACCAGCGCTCGGAGACCGCCGCCGTCAGCAGCGACACCGAGACCGGGCGGAGCGCCGCGCCGAACACGTCGGCGACGACCTTCGCCCGCGCGGCCGATGCCGCTGCGGAGTCGGCCAGCGCGCCGCTCAGTGCGGAGGTGTCACCGACCGCCCGAGCCGCGGCGAACAGCTCGCGCGCGACGTCGATGTCGACGCCGGACGCGGAGCCGAGCGCCGCGGTGGTGCCCGCGAGCGCCTGAGTGGTCGCGCTGCCCATTACTGCGCCGCCTTCTCGGCCTCGAGGTCGGCGAGGAAGCGGTCCACGACGGCCTGAGCCTTCGCGTCGTCGGACAGCGTCTCTCCGATCACGCCGCCGGCGAGATCGAGCGCGAGCGTGCCGACCTCTCCGCGCAGCGACACGAGCGCCGCCTGGCGCTCGGCCTCGATCTGCGAGTGCGCCGAAGCGGTGATGCGCGCCGCCTCGCTCGCGGCGGAGTCCTTCGCCTCGGCGACGATCTTCTTGCCGTCCTCACGGGCGGCGTCGCGGATCTCACCGGCTTCCTTGCGGGCGTCGGCGAGTGCAGCGGTGTACTCCTGCAGCGCGGCCTCGGCCTTGCGCTGCGCCTCGTCGGCCTTGGCGATGTTGCCCTCGATCGCGGTCGAGCGCTCGTCGAGCAGCTTGTTCATCCGCGGCAGCACAACGCGCCAGAAGATGAAGAGGATGACGACGAAGCACACCGCCGACCAGGTGATGTCGTAGATCGCGGGGATCAGCGGGCTCGGCGTCTCGCCTTCTTCCGCGGCGAGTGTGACAAGAAGCTCTTGCATCCTGTCTCCTTACGTGTGCGGGGTCTGCTTAGAAGCCGAAGATGAAGCCGGTGGCGATACCGATGAAGGCGAGCGCCTCGGTGAAGGCGATACCGATGAACATCAGGACCTGCAGGCGACCGGCGAGCTCGGGCTGACGAGCCACGCCCTCGATGGTCTTGCCGACGACGATGCCCACGCCGATGGCGGGACCGATGGCGGCCAGGCCGTAACCGACGCTCGCGATGGAGCCCGTCACCTGGGCGAGAACCGTAGTTGCGTCCACGGGGGTGTTTCCTTTCGGTTGGGTGGGACGGCGTGTGCCGGCCCGCTCAGTGCTCTTCCGCAACCGCGAGCTGGATGTAGACCGCGGTGAGGATGGTGAAGACGTACGCCTGGAGGAAGGCCACCAGGAGTTCGAACAGGGTGAAGACGAAGCCGAAGGCGAGCGTGCCCGCGCCGAGCACGGTCCACAGGCCTCCGAGGGTGAAGACGAAGTACTGCGTGGCGGAGAAGAACAGCACCAGCATCAGGTGCCCGACGATCATGTTCATCAGCAGACGCAGGGTGAGCGTGACCGGGCGGATGATGAACGTCGAGAGGAACTCGAGCGGGATGATGATGATGTACAGCGGCCACGGCACGCCGGAGGGCATGAGCGAGTTCTTGAAGAAGTTGCCCGGGCTCTTGCGGATGCCGGCGTAGATGAAGGTCACGTAGGCGATGACGGCGAGCAGGAGCGGAACGGCGATGACGCTCGTGCCGGCGATGTTGATGCCGGGGATGATGCCCGTCAGGTTCATGAACAGGATCATGAAGAACATCGTCGTGAGGATCGGCAGGAAGCGCTGGCCGTCCTTCTTGCCCAGCAGGTCTTCGGCGATGTTGACGCGGACGAAGTCCAGGGCCATCTCGACGACGCTCTGGAAGCGGCCGGGCACGAGCTTCAGCCGCCGGGTTCCGACGAGGAACAGGATCACCAGGACGGCGGTCGCGAGGAACTGCGCCAGGTTGATGCGGGTGATCTCGAAGGCGGTGCCCTCGAAGAAGATCGCCGGAGGGAAGAAGTCCGCGATCGACGGCGGGTGGAATTCGTCGTCAGTGGACGTGGCGGTGGCGATCAGTGTCGCAGCTTGAGTGATCAGCGCTGGCTCCAGCTTCGGGGCGACGGTGGGTACCGTAGCGACGATGGTCGGTGAGAGTCATCCGCGAGCTACTCACGAAGAGAGCGCGGGCGCGGAACAACACTATCAAACTCGGGGCGCCCCCGAGTCCGCGTCCGAATCGGGCCCGCCGCGGTCGTCCGCACCCGGCAGCGACACGTCGCTCACGTGCGGGATGCGCATCTTCAGAAGAACCACGACGTCGACGGCGAGAGAGGCCATGACGCTCACGACGAGAGCGACGAAGAACACCGCGGGCGCGACCCATGCCTGATCGCGCAGCACGAGCAGCGCCACGATGAACAGGACGAGCTTGAGGAGCCATCCGCCGAGCACGATGCCGAAGAAGACCGGCACGTAGAGCGGGTCGCCGTACCAGCGGTTGGCGATGAGGATGCTCGCGGCGGTGATGCCGAGGAAGACCGCGGCGATCAGCACACCGGCCAGCCCGCTCCAGAGGCCTTCGGCCCCGGCCACCAGGAAGCCGATGACGGCGGCTGCGATCGCCAGAACGGCGGTGACGGCTCCGGACCACACCAGCGCCGTGCGCAGGATCGGAGTGCTCGAGACGGGATGGGGGCTCATACGGCTTCCTTCGGGCTGATGGCGGAGCGACGGGAGGGCAGGAGGGTGACGACGAGGCACGCGACGACGCCGACGACTCCGAACACGACGCCGAGCAGGTAGTCTCCCGGCCACTCCTGCGCCGTGCCGATGTACATCAGGAGGAAGGCGAGGCTCACGACCGCCGTCCACGCGTAGAAGATCAGGACGGCGTCGCGGTCGCTGTGACCCATGTCGAGCATGCGGTGATGCAGGTGCTTGCGATCGGGAGAGAACGGGCTCTTGCCCGCCCCCATGCGACGGATCACCGCCAGGCCGAAATCGAGCAGCGGCAGGATCACCACGACGATCGGCAGCAGGATCGGGATGAACGCACCGAGCAGCTGCGAGCGGCCGAACACGTCGTTGTCGCCGATGATCGCCGGATCCAGCTGGCCCGTGATCGCGATCGCCGAGGTCGCCATCAGCAGGCCGAGCATGAGCGCGCCGGAATCGCCCATGAACATCTTCGCGGGGTTCCAGTTCAGGGGGAGGAAGCCGATGCAGGCGCCCACCAGGACGGCCGCGATGAACGAGGCGAGGTTGAAGTAGCTGCTGGCGCCGGTGTCCCGCACGAGCAGGTAGGAGTACGCGAAGAACACGCCGTTGGCGATGAGGCACACTCCGGCCACGAGCCCGTCGAGCCCGTCGATGAAGTTCACGGCGTTCATGACGACGACGATCGCGAACACCGTGATCGTGAAGCTCACCCACCCCGACCAGAGGGAGATCCCGCCGATGGGGAGCGCGTAGATCTGCAGCTCGCCGAACCAGGCGATGATGCCGGCGGCGACGAACTGCGCGCCGAGCTTGATCATCCAGTCCAGATCCCACAGATCGTCGGCGACGCCCACGAGCACGATGAGGGCGGTGGCGGCCAGGATCGCGTAGACCGGGCGCGGATCGGCCCAGAAGATCTGGAAGAAGGGATGCTGCGATGACACGAGGAACGCCGTGACGACACCGAGGAACATCGCGATGCCCCCGAGGCGCGGCGTCGGCGTCTTGTGGACGTCGCGCTCACGGATGCCGGGATACAGCTTGAAGCGGAGGCTGAGTCGCCACACCGCCCACGACAGGGCGAGGGTGACGGCGGCGGTGAGCAGGACCGTGAACAGGTACTGCTTCACGAGTCGCCGCCGGAAACGGGTCCGGGCGCCTCCTCGACCTGAGACTCGTCGGGCTCGAGGAGGTCGCCGAGCACGTCGCGCAGACGCTCCCGGGAGATCGCCCCCTCCCGCAGCACGCGCACCACGGGTTCGGGACCGACGACCAGCGAGGTCGCGTCGACGATCGTGGAGGCGACCCCGGTCGCGCTCGGGCCGTCGTCGAGGTACGTCGAGACGCTGTCGCCGAGCATCGTCATGGCGTCGAGCACCGCCACCGCGGCCGGCCTGCCGGTGAGGTTGGCGCTGGAGACCGCCATCGGTCCCGTCTCCTCGAGCAGCTCGAGGGTGAGCCGATGATCGGGCATCCGTACCGCCACGGTGCCGTGGGTGTCGCCGAGGTCCCACGCCAGCGACGGCTGCGCGGGAAGCACGATGGTCAGCCCGCCCGGCCAGAACTCCGCCACGAGCCGCTCCACGGCCTGAGGCACCTCCGACACGAGCGCGCGGAGCGTGTCCACTCCCCCGACGAGCACCGGCGGGGGCGACTGCCGGCCGCGGCCCTTCGCCTCCAGCAGGCGCTGTACGGCGGACGCCGAGAACGCGTCGGCGGCGATGCCGTACACGGTATCGGTGGGGACGACGATCAGATCGCCTCGGCCGATGGCCTGGCGCGCCCGGCGCATGCCGGCCAGGAGCTCGGACTCGTTCCGGCAGTCGAAGAGGGAGGACATGACGACATGATTCTAGGCGCAACTCCTGCGCACTCCCCACGGCCGGGGGCATCCACCGATCAGGGTCTGACGGCAGTGGTGGCGCGGTCGCGCATGGTCAGGTCCGGGTGGGTCGCGGCCGCACGCCAGCCATCGTCTTCCAAGACGGCGCGGATCGCCTCCCCCTGCCATTCACCGTGCTCGAGGACGATCGTGCCGCCCGGGTGCGCCAGCCGCAGGCCGACCCGGCTGATCACCCGGATGACGTCGAGTCCGTCGGGACCTCCGTACAGCGCCGCGGCGGGATCGTGATGGCGCACCTCCGGGTCTCGCGGGATCGCGTCGTCAGGCACGTACGGCGGGTTGGAGGCGACCACGGACACGGTGCCGTCGAGCTCGTGGAAGGCGTCGGCGAGATCGATGAACGCCACGCGTGCATTGTCGCCTCCCCACCGGGCGAAGTTCTCCTTCGCCCACACGAACGCGTCGACGGAGTTCTCCGCGGCGTGCACCCGGGCGTGCGGCACCTCCGTCGCCATGGCGAGCGCGAGGGCGCCGCTGCCGGTGCCGAGATCGACCGCGATCGGCTCGGGGGCCGCGGCCGCCCGCAGGGCGTCGATGGCGAGCTGCGCGACGATCTCCGTCTCCGGTCGCGGCACGAAGACCCCGGGTCCGACGCTCAGCTCGAGGGAGCGGAACGGGGCGACGCCGGTGAGATGCTGCAGGGGAACGCGGGTCGCGCGCCGTTCGACGAGGTCCGCGAAGTCATCCGCCTGCGCGCTCGTGAGGCCGTCACCGCGGAACGCGGCCGCCTGCACTCCCCCGCGAGAGAGCGCGAGCACGTGACCGAGGAGCAACTCCGCGTCGACGATCGCGTCGATGACGCCGGCGCGCTCCAGTCGCGAGGAGGCGTGGCGGAGCGCCTCGGACACCGGGGCGGATGCGTCGGAGGAGGGCATGACCTGTACAGCTTAGGCGGGCGCGCGATGCCGCCGCGGTGTCGGCGGGCGCTGTTGCGACATAATCGCGCCGTCGGGTTTCGCCTCGCCTAGGCTCGGACTGTTCCCCTCGAACCCGTCGAAAGCGAAAGGCACGCAATGCCCGGCATCCACTCCGACATCACCTCCGCCTTCGGTGACACCCCTCTCGTCCGGCTGAACCGGGTGGCCGAGGGCACCGAGGCCAACATCCTGGCCAAGCTCGAGTTCTACAACCCCGCCTCCAGCGTCAAGGACCGCCTCGGTGTCGCCATCGTCGACGCCGCCGAGGCCTCGGGCGACCTGACCGCCGGCGGCACGATCATCGAGGCCACCAGCGGCAACACCGGGATCGCCCTGGCGATGGTCGGCGCGGCGCGCGGCTACAAGGTGGTGCTCACGATGCCCGCCTCGATGTCGAAGGAGCGCCGCATGCTGCTGAAGGCCTTCGGCGCCGAGCTCGTGCTCACCGACCCGGCCAAGGGCATGAAGGGCGCTGTCGAGGAGGCCGAGGCGGTCGCGGCGAAGACCCCCGGCGCCATCCTCGCCAAGCAGTTCGCGAACGAGGCGAACCCGGCGATCCACCGCAGGACCACGGCGGAGGAGATCCTGCGCGACACCGACGGCGCGGTGGACTACTTCATCGCCGGCATCGGCACCGGAGGCACCATCACCGGCGTCGGCCAGGTGCTCAAGGAGAAGGTCCCCGGCGCGAAGGTCATCGCCGTCGAGCCCAAGGACTCGCCGCTGCTGACCGAGGGTCACCCCGGGCCGCACAAGATCCAGGGCATCGGCCCGAACTTCGTGCCGGCCATCCTCGACCGCGACGTCATCGACGAGGTCATCGACGTCGAGCTCGACGACGCGCTGCGACTGGCGCGCGAGACCGCGGCGAAGGACGGCATCCTCGTCGGCATGTCCAGCGGCGCCGCGATCTGGGCAGCCCTGCAGGTCGCCGCACGCCCGGAGGCGGCGGGCAAGAACATCGTCGTGATCATCCCCTCGTTCGGCGAGCGGTACCTGTCGACCCCGCTGTACGCCGACCTCGTGGAGGACTGAGCGGATGGGCCTGTGGTCCGACGTTCGCGACGACCTCGCCGCCGCGAAGCTGCGCGACCCGGCCGCGCGCTCGGCGGTCGAGATCGCGCTGCTGTACCCCGGACTCCACGCGGTGTGGGGCCACCGGGTCTGGCATGCCCTGTGGACGCGACGTTTCCGCTTCGTCGCGCGCGCGGGATCGCAGCTGACACGATGGCTCACCGGCATCGAGATCCACCCCGGCGCGAGCATCGGACGCCGGTTCTTCATCGACCACGGCATGGGGGTCGTCGTCGGCGAGACGGCCGAGGTCGGCGATGACGTCATGCTGTACCACGGCGTCACGCTGGGCGGACGTCAGCGCAACGGCGGCAAGCGCCATCCGACTCTGGAAGACGGCGTCGCCGTCGGTGCCGGTGCGAAGATCCTCGGTCCCATCACGATCGGCACGGGAAGCGTCGTCGGAGCCAACGCGGTGGTCACCAAGAGCGCACCGGCCGACAGCATCCTCGTGGGTGTGCCCGCCAAGCCCCGCCCGAGGACGGCCGACGTCGACACCCGCGCTCTCCTCGCCGCTCCCGAGTACGTGATCTGAGCCTCCGCCGCTCCCGGTGGCGTGTCTCCGCCGTTCACAACTCCTCACTTCCGGGCCGATAGGCCGGGCGAGCGACGCCGCACGGCGCCGTCACGCCCGGATTCGAGGAGTTGTGAACCGCATCCGGGCGGCAGGTCCGGGCCCTGAGGAGTTGTGGACCGGCTCCCGGCCGGCAGGTCCGGCCGTCAGGCGTGTCTCAGGAGTCGCCGGCGAGTGACGCCAGACGCGCCTCCTCGTCGGCCGTGATCGCGGATTCGATCACCGGCTCGAGGGCACCGTCCATGACGTGGTCGAGGTTGTAGGCCTTGTACCCCGTGCGGTGGTCGGCGATGCGGTTCTCGGGGAAGTTGTAGGTGCGGATGCGCTCGGAACGGTCCATCCCGCGGATCTGCGACTTGCGCGCGTCGGCCGCCTGAGCATCGCGCTCCTCCTGCTGACGGGCGAGCAGCCGTGCCCGCAGCACGCGCATCCCCGCCTCGCGGTTCTGCAGCTGCGACTTCTCGTTCTGCATCGACACGACGATCCCGGTCGGCACGTGCGTGATCCGCACGGCGGAGTCCGTCGTGTTCACCGACTGTCCGCCCGGACCCGACGACCGGTAGACGTCGATCTTGAGATCGTTCGGGTTGATCTCGACCTCGTCGGGCTCGTCGACTTCGGGGAACACCAGCACGCCGGTCGTCGAGGTGTGGATGCGCCCCTGCGACTCCGTCGCCGGGACACGCTGCACGCGGTGCACTCCGCCCTCGTACTTCAGGTGCGCCCACACACCCTGCGCCGGGTCGGAAGACGCCCCCTTGATCGCGACCTGCACGTTCTTGTAGCCACCGAGGTCGGATTCGTCCCGCTCCAGCAGCTCGGTCTTCCAGCCCTTCGATGCGGCGTACTGCAGGTACATGCGCAGCAGGTCCGCGGCGAACAGGGCACTCTCGGCGCCGCCCTCCCCCGCCTTGATCTCCATGATCACGTCACGGGCATCGTCGGGGTCGCGAGGGATCAGCAGGCGCCGCAGCTTCTCCTGCAGCCGGGCGCGCTCCTCCTCGAGGGCCGGCACCTCCGCGGCGAAGGCATCGTCCTCCCGCGCGAGTTCGCGCGCCGCTTCGAGGTCGTCGCCCGAGGCCGTCCACGCCTCGTAGGCGCGCACGATGCGCGACAACTCGGCATACCGACGGTTCACGCGCTTCGCGCGCGCCGCATCCGCGTGCACCGCCGGATCCGACAGCTCGCGCTCGACGTCGCGGTACTCCTCGATCAGCCCCTGGACGGACTCGAACACGCCGACCTCCGCGGGTCAGCGGATGCTGTTGTCGGATCCGTGCGCGCCGTTGCCCCCGTGGGCGGGCGCGGGGATCGACTTCTGCATCTGCACGAGGAACTCGACGTTCGACTGGGTCTCCTTGAGCTTGCCCAGCACGACCTCGAGCGCCTGCTGGGGTTCCAGCCCCGCGAGGGCCCGCCGCAGCTTCCAGGTGATCTTGACCTCGTCGTTCGACAGGAGCATCTCCTCGCGGCGCGTGCTCGACGCGTTGACGTCGACGGCGGGGAAGATCCGCTTGTCGGCCAGCTGACGGTTCAGGCGCAGCTCGCTGTTTCCGGTTCCCTTGAACTCCTCGAAGATGACGTCGTCCATCTTGGAGCCGGTCTCGACGAGGGCCGTCGCGAGGATCGTGAGCGACCCGCCGTTCTCGATGTTGCGCGCCGCGCCGAAGAAGCGCTTGGGCGGGTAGAGCGCCGAGGCGTCCACTCCGCCGGTGAGCACCCGGCCCGACGTCGGCGCCGAGATGTTGTAGGCGCGCCCGAGACGGGTGATCGAGTCCAGCAGCACGACGACGTCGCGACCCAGCTCGACAAGGCGCTTCGCGCGCTCGATCGCGAGCTCGGCCACCGTGGTGTGGTCCTCGGCGGGACGGTCGAAGGTCGACGCGATGACCTCGCCCTTGACCGTGCGCTGCATGTCGGTGACCTCTTCGGGGCGCTCGTCGACCAGCACCACCATGAGGTGGACCTCGGGGTTGTTGTGCGCGATCGCGTTCGCGATCTGCTGCAGCACGATCGTCTTGCCGGCCTTGGGCGGCGCGACGATGAGACCGCGCTGCCCCTTGCCGATGGGCGCGACGAGGTCGATGATGCGCTGGGTCAGCTTCTCGGGGGCCGTCTCCAGGCGCAGACGCTCCTGCGGGTAGAGCGGCGTGAGCTTGCCGAACTCGACCCGGTCGGCGGCGTCGTCGACCGACAGCCCGTTGACCGCGTCGACCTTCACCAGCGCGTTGTACTTCTGCCGGCTCGACTGCTCGCCCTCGCGCGGCTGCTTGATGGCGCCCACGACGGCGTCGCCCTTGCGCAGGTTGTACTTCTTGACCTGGCCGAGCGAGACGTAGACGTCGCTCGAGCCGGGGAGGTAGCCGGTGGTGCGGACGAACGCGTAGT
Organism: Microbacterium sp. UBA3394; assembly: GCF_002358725.1. NCBI lineage: Bacteria > Bacillati > Actinomycetota > Actinomycetes > Micrococcales > Microbacteriaceae > Microbacterium > Microbacterium sp. UBA3394. Next base: position 12,678 of record NZ_DEPK01000119.1, on the reverse strand, counting down.
TGTCGAGCACATCGAGGATGCCCGCGACCGGGATGAGGACGTCGTCCTCGCTGATCTCGGTCTCGAACTCGTCGCCGCCGTTCTGACCGCGGCGCTTGTTGCGCTGCCGGCCACGACCGGAGCCCTGGCCGTCGTCGTCGCCGTCGTTCTGCGCGTTCTGGCCGCTGTTCTGCGAGCCGGAGTTCTGATTCTGTCCCTGGTTCGCGTTCCGGTTCCGGTTGCGGTTGCGGTTGCGGCTGCGACCGCGGCCCGAGGACTCGCCGTCCGAGCCGTCCTGCCCGTTCCCGCCCTCGTTGTCGCTCTTGGTCTGACCGGCGCCGGCGTCGTCGTTCGTCGTCGCGTCGCTCTTGCCGCCCGTGTCGCCGTCGCTCTCGGCGGCGGACTTCTGGGCTGCCTCGGTGGGCGCTGAGCCGCCCTTCGACGCGTCATCGGCCTGCGCGTCGTCGCCCTTCGGCTGCGAGCCTGTCGACTCGGAGCCCTCGGTCGACCCGGACTCTTCGGCGTCGGCCGAGGCCGCCTTGCCGCGTCCCTTGCGGGCGCGTGCCGGCTTCTTGGCCGGCTTCTCCGGGGTGTCGGACGAGGCATCCGCGTCTCCGGCGGCCGGCGAGCCCCCCGTGGAGGCAGGAGCCGCATCGTCGGACGGCGTCGGTGCTGCGTCCGGGGCGGCCTCGGCAGCCGCGGAGTCGTCGGAGGCCGGAGCGTCGGTGCTCTTCGCGCGACGCGGAGTGCGCTTGCGCGGTGCCCGGGCGGGCTTCTCGGCCGGCGCGTCGCCGGCCTGCTCCCCCGCCGTCTCTGACGCCGCAGCGTTCTCGGCCGCAGCCGGAGCAGTATCGGCCGGAGCCGACGCGGTGGATGCCGACGAGGTGTCGGCGGACGCCTCTGCGGCGTCGGTGTGGATCTCGGAGATGGACTCCACGAGTTCTCCCTTGTGAACGATTGGAATGCGCGACCGCACGCGCGCAGAGAAGGTCCCCGGCTTCCCCCGAAGGATCGGGTGCCGCGTGCCGATTCAGAGAGCCGGCAACGTACCGGGGGCTGTGCGGTGATTTCGCAGAAATGCGACGGAGGCCAGATTCACGATGACGTGGAACCCTCCGCGTTGTTCCTCACTGTACCACCCTTGAAATCCACGGCGAGCATCCGCGCATCCCACGGGGTGTCGACCGCGTCGGCCGCCAGGGCCGCCGCCTCGAGTCGCCGGCCCGGACCGTCGGCGAGCACGAGCACGCTGGGCCCGGCCCCCGACACGACGGCGGCGAAGCCGTCCGCGCGGAGCGCGCGCACCAGTCGATCGGTCTCGGGCATCGCCTGAGCACGATAGTTCTGGTGCAGCTTGTCCTCGGTGGCCGCCAGCAGCAGTTCGGGACTCTGCGTGAGCGCGGCGATGAGGAGGGCGGAGCGCGAGACGTTGAAGACGGCATCCTCGCGCGGCACCTGCAGGGGCTGCAGACTCCTGGCCACGCTCGTGGACATCGTGAACTCCGGCACGAGCACGAGAGGTGCGACCCCGCGGTGCACGAGGAGCTTCTTGTGCTCGGGGACCCCCTCGTCCATCCACGCGATGGTGAGGCCGCCGAAGAGCGCGGGGGCGACGTTGTCGGGGTGCCCCTCGAGTTCGGTCGCGAGGCGCAGCAGCGTGTTCTCGCCGATCTCGACGTCTCCGGTGAGGAGGCCCTTCGCCGCCAGCAGCCCCGCGACGACGGCGGCGCCGGAGGATCCCATCCCCCGGCCGTGCGGGATGACGTTCCGGGCCCGCAGGCGCACGCCGGGCATCCGTCGCCCCATGGCCTCGTACGCGTAGCGCATCGAGCGGATGACGAGGTGGGACTCGTCGCGGGGAACATCGGCCCCGCCTTCGCCCTCGACCTCGATCTCGATCGCGTCGGTGTCGAGCTGGTCCACCACGAGTTCGTCGTACACGCTCAGCGCGAGGCCGAGCGTGTCGAAGCCGGGACCCAGGTTGGCACTGGTCGCCGGCACGCGCACCACGACGGAGCGCGACCCGTCGGGTGTGGTCACGCCGAGGCCTCCGGCACGAGATCCAGCACCGAGGCGACCTCGGACGTGGTCGCGTCGACGACGGTGGGCTCCACCTGCGTGCCGTCCGCGTTGCGGAGGGCCCACTGCGGGTCCTTCAGGCCGTGGCCGGTGACCGTGAGCACGACGCGCGACCCCGCGGGTACGACACCCTGGTCGACACGGTCCAGCAGGCCGGCCACGCTGATCGCCGAGGCCGGCTCGACGAAGATGCCCACCTCACCCGCCAGCAGCTTCTGTGCGGCGAGGATGCGGTCGTCGTCGATCGCGCCGAACCAGCCGTCGGTCGCCTCCCGCGCCTCGAGGGCGAGATCCCACGACGCGGGGTTGCCGATGCGGATGGCGCTGGCGATCGTATCGGGGTTCTTCACGACCTCGCCGCGGACGAGGGGCGCGCTGCCGGCCGCCTGGAAGCCGAACATGCGCGGTACGCGTGTGGCGACGCCGCGCTCGGCCTCTTCGCGGTAGCCGCGGGAGTAGGCGGTGTAGTTGCCGGCGTTGCCGACGGGGATGAAGTGGAAGTCGGGCGCGTCGCCGAGCGTCTCGACGATCTCGTAGGCCGCGGTCTTCTGACCCTCGATGCGATCGGGGTTGACGCTGTTGACCAGGTGCACCGGGTAGTGGTCGGCGAGCTCCCGCGCGATCTCGAGGCAGTCGTCGAAGTTGCCGCGGATCTGGATGAGGCGGCCGTTGTGCGCGACGGCCTGGCTGAGCTTGCCCATGGCGATCTTGCCCTCGGGCACCAGCACCGCCGCGGTGATGCCGGCGTGCGCGGCGTACGCGGCCGCGGACGCCGACGTGTTGCCCGTGGACGCGCAGATGACGGCCTTCGCGCCGTGCTCGACGGCGCGCGAGAGCGCGACGGTCATCCCGCGGTCCTTGAAGGAGCCGGTCGGGTTCATGCCCTCGTACTTCACCCAGACGTCGGTGCCGGTGCGGCGCGACAGCGCCGGGGCGGGCAGCAGCGGCGTTCCGCCCTCGCCGAGGGTGACCACGGTCGAGGCGTCGGTGACGCCGAGCCGGTCGGCGTACTCGCGGAGGACCCCGCGCCAGACGTGTGCCATCTCAGTCTCCTTCCACGCGCAGCACCGAGACCACGCGTTCGACGACCCCACTCGAGGCGAGACGCTCGACGGTCTCGCTGAGGTCTTGTTCTCGTGCCGTGTGCGTGCCGATGACCAGCCGCGCCGTGCCGGTCTCGCGGTACGCCGCCTCACCGGTGGGGACCACGCCGGTGTCGCCGTCGCCGGCCGGCGTCTGCTCGACCGTCGCGATCGAAACGCGCCCATCGCTGAGCAGGCCCGCGACCGTGGCGAGCACGCCGGGCTGGTCGTTCACCTCGAGGGTGATCTGGTAGCGGGTGGTCATCTGACCGATGGGCACCACCGGCAGGTTCGCGCGCGTCGACTCGCCGACGCCGACGCCCCCGGCGATGTGGCGCCGCGCCGCAGAGACGACGTCGCCGAGCACCGCGGACGCGGTCTGCACGCCGCCGGCTCCGGCGCCGTAGAACATGAGGTTCCCGGCTGCTTCGGCCTGCACGAAGACGGCGTTGTTGGCTCCGTGCACGCTCGCCAGCGGGTGCTCCCGGTCGACGAGGGCCGGATACACGCGCACCGAGATGGCGTCACCGCCGTCCTCGGCGCCGCCGACGAGCCGCTCGCACACCGCCAGGAGCTTGATGACGAAGCCGGCGCTGCGCGCGGCATCCATCATCTGCTTGTCGATGTGGGTGATGCCCTCGCGGTGCACGGCGTCCAGCGGGACGGCGGTGTGGAAGGCCAGGCTCGCGAGGATCGCGGCCTTCTGTGCGGCGTCGTAGCCCTCGACGTCGGCGGTCGGATCCGCCTCGGCGTAGCCCAGCCGCTGAGCGTCGGCGAGCACGTCGGCGAAGTCGGCGCCCTCGCGGTCCATCCGGTCGAGGATGTAGTTCGTCGTGCCGTTGACGATGCCCATGATGCGCTGCACGCGGTCACCGGCGAGGGAGTCGCGCAGCGGCCGGATGATGGGGATCGCCCCCGCCGCGGCGGCTTCGTAGTAGACCGAGGCTCCCACCTGATCGGCCGCGTCGAACAGCTCGGGACCGTGGGTGGCCAGCAGCGCCTTGTTCGCCGTGACGACGTCTGCGCCGGCGTTGATCGCGGCCAGCAGCTGCGTGCGCGCCGGCTCGATGCCGCCCATCAGCTCGATGACGATGTCGGATCCGACCAGCAGGGGCTCCGGATCGGTCGTCAGCAGCTCGCGGGGCAGCTCGGTGTCGCGCGGGGCATCGGGGTCGCGCACGGCGATCCCGACCAGCTCGATACGTGCACCGGCGCGGTCGGCGAGCTCGTCGCCGTGCTGACGCAGCAGCGCGGCGACCTGCGATCCGACGGCTCCGGCGCCCAGCAGCGCCACCCTCAATCGGCGGTAATCGGTCATTCGTTCCCTTCCGTGGTGGCCACCGGCATGCCGGCGTCTCGGGCGAGGAGGTCGTCGATGGTCTCGCCGCGCACGATCACTCGCGCTGCGCCGTCGCCGACGGCGATCACGGGAGGGCGCGGAACGTAGTTGTAGGTGCTCGACAGCGAGAAGCAGTAGGCGCCGGTGGCGGGCACGGCCAGCAGGTCTCCCGCGGTCACATCCCCGGGCAGCCACTCGGCGTCGACGACGATGTCGCCCGCTTCGCAGTGCTTGCCGACCACACGCGCGAGCGCCGGGGCGGCGTCGCTGCGACGCGAGGCGAGGCGTGCGGAGTAGGCGGCGCCGTACAGGGCGGGACGAGCGTTGTCGCTCATGCCGCCGTCGACGCTCACGTAGACCCGCTCCAGGTCGTCACCGACCGCCACCGGCTTGACGGTTCCCACCTCGTACAGGGTGACGCCGGCGCGGCCGACGATCGCGCGGCCCGGTTCGAAGGCGAGGGGCGGGACGGGGATGCCCCGGTCGGCGCACTGCTCGGCGACGGCCGCGATGATCTCGTCCGCGAGATCCGCGATGGGCGTGGGCTCGTCGGCGTCGGTGTAGGCGATGCCGAATCCGCCGCCGAGGTTCACGGTGAGCTCCTCGCCGTCGCGCAGCAGTCGTGCGTGCAGGCCGATGACGCGGGAGGCGGACTCTGCGAAACCGGCGGCTCCGAAGATCTGCGAGCCGATATGGCAGTGAAGCCCCGTGAAGCGAAGGGACGGCAGCTCACGGATGCGCCCGACGGCGGCTTCGGCGGCGGACAGGGTGAAACCGAACTTCTGGTCCTCGTGCGCGGTGGCGAGGAAGTCATGCGTCTCGGCGTGAACGCCGCTGTTGACGCGCACGGCCACGTTCTGCACGACGCCATGCCCCGCCGCGATCGACGCGAGGCGCTCGATCTCGATTCCGCTGTCGACGACGACGGTTCCGACGCCCGCGGTCACGGCGCGGGTGAGTTCGATCTCGGACTTGTTGTTGCCGTGCAGTCCCAGCCGTGCCGGGTCGGTGCCGGCCGCCAGCGCGACGGCGAGCTCTCCGCCGGTGGCGACGTCGACGTTCAGCCCCTCGGCCGTCACCCAGCGCACCGCCTCGGTGCACAGGAAGGCCTTGCCCGCGTAGTACACCGTGGCGCGCGTGCCGTGGCGCACGGCGGCCGCATCGAACGCCTCCCGCACCTCGCGGGCGCGGTTGCGCACGGCGATCTCGTCGATCACGTACAGCGGCGTGCCGAAGCGGTGTCGAAGATCGGCGACCGGAACGCCACCGAGGGTGAGGGAGCCGTCTTCGGCTCGCCGGGCGTCCGGCGGCCACACCTTCTCGGACAGCGCGTTCACGTCGGCCGGGACGACGGGTGCGGTGGTCGGGTCAGGCGTGGCGGACACGGGTGAAGAGCCAATCGGTGGTTCGGGGAATGCGCCGGCGCCGGATCGGGCGGCCAGGGCGACGTCGATGCTTGCAGTTTAGGGCACGGCCCGGCCTCGCCCCGTCGTGTGACGATCCGCCGCGCGCCCACCCGCTCGCGTGCCCAATGCAGCGAGAAACACGTCACGGCGCGAGACATCGCGCGTTGCGGTGTGTCTCGCGCCGGATGGTGTTTCTCGGATGCGTCAGCTGCAGGTACCCGGCTCCTGCAGCGACGCGTCGGAGATGATGGCGCCGTCGACCGCGGCGTCGGCGACGATCCGGTCTCCGACGACGGCGATCTCCTCGAGTGCGACGCCCGCCGGCAGATACTCGGCGACGCAGATCGTCCAGTCCTGCAGCACCGCCGAGGCGATGAGACCGAACTGGTTCCGCACCTGGTCGGCGGTGAGCTCGGCCCCGGCGACCTCGATCCCCGCCGGCGCGAGCACGATCGCACCCTCCTCCGCGGAGGGCGTCAGGCTGACCGCGACGGGGATCTCGAGCCCGAACACGTCGAACACGGTGTCCAGGCGCACGTTCGGTTCGTCCAGGGTCACCTCCGCATCCGGGAAGCCTTCGAGACCGCTGAGCAGACCGGCGACCTGCGCGCCGTCGAGGACCAGCTCCGCGTCGATCGCTCCGGCCGGATCGTCGCCGCGCACGGGCACGTCTTCGGCGACCACGACGACATCCCCCGACAGCGGCCCCAGGGAGAGGTCGTCGCCGGAGATCGTGAGCTCATCGAGCGTGCCGGAGATCAGCTGCGGCAGCACGAAGCCCGCGACGCCGACCTCGATCGCCTGATCGGCGGGCACATCCAGCGCCTCGGCGACCTGAGCGCGAACGGTGCGGGTCACCGCCTCGCGAGCGATCCACTCCCCCGCGATGGCGGCGGCGACCGCGAGCACGAGGACGACGGCGAGCGAGACGATCCACGGCCAGAACCGGCGACGGCGGCGGACGGGCGGCTCGCCCGTCGTCATCCCCTCCGGCAGCGGCTCGGTGGGCTGGGTGTCGCCGGAGGCCATGTCGTCACATCCGTTCCGGCGCGCTCACGCCGAGGAGGTCGAGGCCGTTGCGCAGCACCTGCCCGGTCGCGTCGTTCAGCCACAGTCGGGTGCGGTGCAGGTCGCCGACGGGATCGTCGCCGAGGGGGATCACACGGCACGTGTCGTACCACCGGTGGTACAGGCCGGCGAGTTCTTCGAGATATCGCGCGATGCGATGCGGCTCGCGCACCTCGGCGGCGAATGCGACCAGGCGCGGGAACTCCTGCAGGGCGCCCAGGAGCGCGCTCTCGGTCTCGTGCTCGAGAAGCTCCGGCGCGAACGCGGACCGATCCACGCCCGATGCGTGCGCATTCCGGGAGACGTTATGGGTACGGGCGTGCGCATACTGCACGTAGAAGACCGGGTTGTCGTTGGTGCGCCGCTGCAGGATCTCGGGATCGAGCGTCAGCGGCGAGTCGGCGGGGTATCTGGCCAGCGAGTACCGCAGGGCGTCGGTGCCGAGCCAGTCGCGCAGGTCGTCGAGCTCGATGATGTTGCCCGCGCGCTTGCTGAGCTTGGCACCGTTGACCGACACCAGCTGTCCGATCAGCACCTCGATGTCCGTCTCCGGATCGTCGCCCGCCGCGCCCGCGAGCGCCTTGAGGCGATGGACGTAGCCGTGGTGGTCTGCTCCGAGCAGATAGATCTTGTGCGCGAAGCCGCGGTCGCCCTTGTTCAGGTAGTAGGCCGCGTCGGCCGCGAAGTAGGTGTACTCGCCGTTGGATCGCCGGATGACGCGGTCCTTGTCGTCACCGAAGTCCGTGGTGCGCACCCAGACGGCGTCATCCTCGTCGAACACGTGGCCCTGTTCGCGCAGCCGGTCGACGGCTTCGTCGACGAGGCTCGGCGCCCCGTCGTCGCCGCGGGCGTGCAGGACGCGCTCGGAGAACCAGACGTCGAAGTGCACGTTGAACTTCTCCAGCGACGACTGCAGCTCGCCCAGCTGGAAGCGGTACGCGGTGTCGCGGGCGATGCCCTCGGCGTCGCCGGCTTCGAGCAGGTCGGGATGCTCGACGAGCACGCGACGCGCCAGCTCCGCGATGTACGCCCCGGCGTATCCGTCCTCGGGTGTCGGCTCGCCCTTCGCCGCGGCCAGCACCGACCGCCCGAACCGGTCCATCTGGGCGCCGGCGTCGTTGATGTAGAACTCGCGGGCGAGGGTGGCGCCGCTGGCCAGCAGCAGGCGCGCGATCGCGTCGCCGAGCGCCGCCCATCGCGTGTGGCCGATGTGCATCGGGCCCGTGGGGTTCGCGCTGACGAACTCGAGGTTGATGGTGTTGCCGCGCTGGGTGTCGTTCGACCCGAACGCGGCACCCGCATCGACGATCGTCTTGGCGAGGGCGCCGGCGGCCGCGGCGTCGAGCCGGATGTTGATGAAGCCGGGGCCGGCCACCTCGACGCTCGCGATCCCGTCGACCTCGCGCAGCCGCTCCGCGATCGCCGCGGCGAGGTCGCGCGGCGGCATCCCGAATCTCTTCGCGAGCTTCAGCGCGGCGTTGGATGCCCAGTCGCCGTGGTCGCGGTTGCGCGGGCGCTCGAGCGGGAAGTCGGCGACGCCCAGGCCCTCGACATCGCCGCCCTGTCGCTCCTGCGCGAGGGGAGCGACGACGGACAGCAGTGCGGCGGAGAGGGCTTCAGGATCCATAGGGTCTCCATCCTACGATTCCGCCGTCCCGAGACCGGTGTCAGCCCAGGTGCACCGGCGTCAGGAAGTCGTCCGGCGCACCCAGCGCGGGGACCGGGTCGAGGTTCCAGGCGTCGACGTGCAGACGCGAGAGCCCGACGTTGCCGCCGTGGAAGCTGAGGAACGCGCAGTCGGCGGCATCCCGCCCCGTGGCGATGCGCACCAGGGAGCGCCGGTCCGCGAGGCGAGTCGCGTCGATGACGTACCAGAGACCGTCGTGGTATGCCTCGGCGACCGCGTGGAAATCCATCGGCTCCAGCCCCGGCGCGAAGCACGCCGCATAGCGGGCGGGCATGTCCATCGCGCGCAGGAGGGCGATGACGACGTGCGCGTAGTCGCGGCAGACGCCCTGGCCGGTCATGAGAGTCGTGACGGCGGAGTCGGTGCCCTGGCTGAGTCCCGGCGTGTAGGTGGTGCTGGCGGCGACGAAATCGGCGACGGCGCCGATGAGCTCCAGCCCCGCCAGCCCGCGGAACTGCCGGCGTGCCTGGGAGAAGACCTCGTCGGACTGGCAGTAGCGGCTCGGACGCAGGTAGCTGATGGTCTCGATGTCGCTCGTCGAGCGCGAGGAGACGCCCGCATCGATCGTCGCGTCGTAGCGCACCTCGAGGCGTCCCGCCTCGCCGGTGAGTCGATGCAGGCGGCTGCCGACGTGGTCGACGATCTCGGTCGGCGTGTACACCCGATCGCCCTGCGTGAAGGTCAGATCCTCGCTGATCACGGGCACTCCCTGCGCGGCGGTGATCTGCAGGATCAGGTCGACGGAGGACCCGAGTTCGAGGTCGAGTTCGGCGGTCACCTGGCGTTGCACCGGAGTATCCTCGCACGTCGCGAAGACACCCCGGTGCGATCCGGGCGACTCAGTCCTCGGACGCCTCCTCGCGCGCACGGCGGTGCGCACGGCGATCCTCATTCACCGTCAGCGCGTTGTCCCCCGACGCGGCGTGATCGGGCCGGTCGGGGCCCTTGTGCTGGATGTGGCCGGGATCGAGCGTGCGCCGGACGTCCTCGGCGGTCACGGTGCCGATCGGACCGGTCGCCGCCTCGACGTACCACTCCGTCAGCGCCGGATCCTCGGAGTCGAGCCACGCGCCCGCGCCGTCTCCGGCGGGCACCTCGCTGGTGCCGAACACGAAGTCGTCGCCGTGGTCGGCGATGCCCTTCCGCACACCCTCCTGGATCGCCGCCCGCGCGTACTTCCCTCGCAGGACGTAGGGATCGGTGCGCAGGTCCTTCGCCCACGCGATCATGATGCCGATCACGACGAACGAGAACGGGAGCGCCGAGACGACCATGATCGACTGCAGGCCCGACAGGGCATCCTGACCGCCCGCGAGCAGCAGCGACGCCGCCACGAGCGCGAGAAGGGAACCCCACAGGATGGTGACCCACGACGACGGCTCGGGACGGCCGTGCTGCGACATCGACCCCATGACGATCGAGGCGGAGTCGGCGGAGGTCACGAAGAAGATCACGATCGAGACCATCGCGAGAACGCTGGTGATCAGGCCGAACGGCAGTTCGTTCAGCACGCCGAAGAGCACCTCTTCGCCACCGGCGGCGTCGCCGAGCGGCACGCCCGAGGCCTGCTGGAACATCGACGTGCCACCGAAGATGACGAACCACGTGAGGCAGACCGCCGACGGCACGATGATCACGACGGTCACGAACTCACGAAGGGTGCGGCCGCGGGAGATCTTCGCGATGAACATCCCGACGAAGGGCGTCCACGAGACCCACCACGCCCAGTAGTAGGTGGTCCAGCTCGACATGAAGGCGGCGGCGTCCTCGCCGTCGTTGGCGCTGCGCGAGAGCATCACGCCGAGTTCGTCGAAGAACTCGACGGCGGCGGCCGGCAGGAAGTTCAGCAGGAACACCGTGGGCCCGACGATGAAGACGAACACCGCGAGCAGGCCGGCAAGCACCATGTTGATGTTCGACAGCAGCCGGATGCCGCGCTTGATACCCGAGACGGCAGAGATGATGAACAGTGCCGCGAGGATCGCGATGGCGCTGATGAGGAACGTGTTTCCCACCGGGCCGATGCCGGTGACGACCTCGAATCCGCGGCCGATCTGGAGCACCCCGATGCCGAGGGAGATGGCCGTGCCGAACAGCGTCACGATGATCGCGAAGACGTCGATGGTCGCCCCGAGGGGGCCCGCCGTGCGCTTGCCGAAGATGGGCTCGAAGATCGCGGAGATGAGGGGCGCGCGGCCACGCCGGTAGGCGCTGTAGGCGATCGCGCCGCCGACGAGGGCGTAGAACGCCCACGCGATCGGACCCCAATGGAGCATCGCCTGCGCCATCGCCGTCTTCATCGCCGCAGCCGACTCGGGGGCCACGTCGAACCCGCTGGGCGGGTCGAGGAAGAACAGGAGCGGCTCGTACGGCCCGTAGAACAGCAGCCCGATCCCGATGCCGGCGGAGAAGAGCATCGCGATCCACGAGGTCGTGGAGAACTCCGGCTGCTCGTCGTCGGATCCGAGTCGCACGCCGCCGCTGCGGCCGTAGCCCACGACGAGCATGTAGAGGATGACGACGATCGCCAGGGCGGAGAAGAGCCATCCGAAGTTGGTGCTCACCCAGCCGAGCGCAGCGCCGCCGACCGTGCTGATGCTGTCGGGCGCGGCGAAGGCCCAGGTGATCACGCCGACGGCGACGACGGCGGCGAAGATGAAGACGCCCCAGTTCATGGGGAACACGCGCCCCGTCTTCTCGACGCCGATGCCCGGAATGAGGGCGGGGTGCACGAGGCCGGGGGTCGTCACCTCGTCGATGACGCGCTTCACGCCGTCGACCCTGCCCCGTTTCGACGTGCCGCGTGCGGGCGGATCGTCGTGGCTGCCGTTGTTCGTCGGACTGGTCATATCGATCGGTCTCCCGGGTCGTGCGCACGCGACCCGGCGGCCGCATCGACGCTGTGTGCCAGCCACGTTAGCGAGATCGGAGCGCGTTTTCGGCTGAAGCAGCGGATTGGACGCGGACCCGTTTACCCTCTATGTATGCGCGCGAGCGACCCGACGCCCCAGCGCCGTCTTCCCCTGACGGTGCTCGCGGTCGCGCTGGCGGTGATGCTCGTCTCGCTCGTCGCCGCGTGGCGCCCATGGGGCACCGCCTCCTCGGTCGAGGCGTCGGAGGAAGGGGCCGTCGGCGCCGCCACCGCGGTCGCGCCCCTGACGATCCCGGACTCCCCCACCGTGCTGATCTTCGGCGATTCGTGGGTCTACGGCTCCGCCGCCGAGGTGCCGACGCTCGGCTTCGCCTACGTCGTCTCCGACGCCCTCGGCTGGCAGGCGACCGTCGACGGCGTGCGCGGCAGCGGCTACCTCAAGGCGGGGATCGACGGGCCTGACTACGGCACGCGCATCGCGGACCTGGATCCTGCTCTCGACCCCGATCTGATCATCGTCGAGGGATCGATCAACGACCGCCGGCTCTACCCCGACGGATACCGCGATGCGGTCACGGCGGCATGGGAGACGCTGGCGAGCACCTATCCGGAGGCTTCCGTGGTCGTGCTCGGGCCGGCCCCGCAGGTGCTTCCCGTCGAAGAGGCCACGGCCGCGATCGACGCCGACCTGGCCGACCTCGCATCCGTGCGCGGCTGGTGGTACGTCTCCCCGATCGCGGAGGGCTGGATCCAGCCGGCGAATTACTTCGATGTCATCGACACCGGTGCGGGAAACGACCATCCTTCCACCGCCGGTCACGCCTACCTCGCCGAACGCCTCGCCGCCTCCCTCGCGGCACTGTCCACCCTGCCGGAGGTGTCGGCGGAGGCGCCCCTCGGAGGGTGGTAGTCTCGATCGGCACGCCTCCGTAGCTCAGGGGATAGAGCGTTGGTTTCCGGTACCAAAGGTCGCAGGTTCGATTCCTGTCGGGGGCGCCACTTCCACCCACGGCGATGATCCACGCCGGGATCACTCCGCAGTGTCGGGGATCACGATCCAGACACTCGCGCCGCCGGTCTCGGCCTCGTCGATCCCGATCCGGCCCCCGTGGGCCTCGACGATCCGACGACACGTCGACAGACCGATCCCGAGCCCCGGCACGTCG